>JBKOYU010000884.1:0-3801 GCA_046725575.1 Actinomycetota bacterium
CTTCATCGATGCGGTCAACGTCAAGATTCGTGATGGCAATGTCGCCAACCGGCCGATCTATCTGGCGCTGGCCGTCACCGTCGAGGGCACCCGCGACATCCTCGGATTATGGGCCGGTGAGCACGGCGACGGGGAGGGAAGTTTTGGGTGCGGGTGCTCTCGGAGATCAAAAACCGTGGCACACAGGATGTCTGCATGGTGGTGTGCGATGGGCTCAAGGGCCTGCCGGATGCGATCGAAACCGTCTGGCCGCAGGCGATCACCCAGACGTGTGTGGTGCATTACCCCGATACCTGGATTATGCCGACATCCTGGGTGTTGCACTGGTGGGAGCGGTCCAGGCACCGCGAATATCGGCATAATCGCTGGCTGGTTTGGCTGATGCTTGACCTTTCCGTCGTTCGGAGAGGAGAGCGTCATGGTAGTGGTACTGGGTGCGCGGGTGGTCGGGCCGTTGGAGCCGTTCGCTGAGGGGTTCGCCGGCGAGCTTGCGCGGCAGGGTTACACGGTTCAGACGAGGCGCCAGAAGCTGGGTTTGGTTGCGCACCTGAGTCGTTGGATGACCGAACACCATTTGCAGGTGGCGGAGTTGTCGCCCGAGGTTGTCGACCGGTATGTGGGCATCCGCCGCGAGCGTGGGTATCGAAGCTTCCGCTCGGCCAAGGCGTTGACACCGTTTCTGGACTACCTGCGGGGGCTCGGTGCCGTCCCGGCTGCGGAGCCGGGAACGCCACGGACCGCGAATGAGGTTTGGCTGCACCGCTTTCGGGTGTATCTGCTCAGCGAGCGCGGGCTGGGCGAGGGCAGTGCGCGCGGGTATGTCGATTTGGTCGCCGGGTTCGTCGAGCAGTGCGTGGGTGAGGACGGCGAGCTGCGTCAGCTGACCGCCGCCGAGGTGACGTCTTTCCTGGTCGGCGAGTCGCGCCGGTTGTCGCCGAAGACGTTGCAACGCTCGGCGACCGCGTTGCGGGTGCTGCTGCGGTACTGGCATGTGCAGGGGCTGACCACGACCTGCCTGGTCGACGCGGTGCCGAAGGTCGCCTACCGCAGTCCTGGGCTGCCGCGCGGCCTGCGGCCCGCTCAGGTCGAGGCGATGCTGGCGTCGTGCGACCGCACGTCGGTGGCCGGGGTGCGTGATTTCGCGGTGCTGACCCTGCTGGCGCGGATGGGGCTGCGTGCCGGCGAGGTGGCCGGGCTCGGCCTCGACGACATCGACTGGCGTGGCGGCGAACTCGCCGTCGCCGGGAAGGGTGGCCGCACCGACCGGCTGCCGCTGCCGTGCGACGTGGGCGAGGCGATCGTCGCGTATTTGCGGCACGCACGCCCACCGGATGCGCTGGATCGGCGGGTGTTCATCCGCGTCCGTGCCCCGCACCATGGGCTCACCGCGACCGGCGTGACCCAGGCGGTCGCGGCCGCGGCGCACCGCGCTGGGTTGGGCACGGTGTATGCGCATCGGCTGCGGCATTCGGCGGCGACGTCGATGCTGGCCGCAGGGGCGTCGCTGACCGAGATCGGGCAGGTGCTGCGGCATCGCGGGCCGTTGACCACGTCGATCTACGCCAAGGCCGACACCGCCGCGCTGCGGACGCTGGCGCGGCCCTGGCCGATCGGGGGTGCGTTGTGAGCGGCACCGTGTTGCGGGAGGCGCTGGTCGACTACCTGGCGTTGCGGCGCAGCCTCGGCTATGCCTTGGCGCGGGACGAGAAGCTGCTGAATCAGTTCATCGGCTGGCTCGATGAGCATGGCCACGACCGGATCACCGTCGACGCCGCACTCGGCTGGGTGCGATCACCCGAGCTGGCGGGCGCGAGCTGGCTGCGGATGCGCATGCGCGTGGTGCGCGGGTTCGCCGGCTGGCTGCACGCCATCGACCCCGCCCACGAGGTGCCGCCACCCGGACTGGTGCCCGGCCGCGTGGCCCGCGCGGTCCCGTACCTGTACTCCGAGTCCGAGATCGCCGCGCTGATGGCCGCAGCCGCCCAGCTGCAAACGCCGCTGCGGCAGGCCACGATCACCACACTGATCGGGCTACTCGTGGTGACCGGGATGCGCCTGGGTGAGGTGATCGGCCTCGACGACACCGACTTCGACCCCACCCTGGACGTGCTGACCGTGCGCCGCGCGAAGCTGGGTAAGCATCGGATGCTGCCGCTGCACCCGAGCACCGTGATCGCGATCAACGCCTACCGGCGCCTGCGCGACGAGGTCTTTCCGCACCCGGCCAGTGCGGCCCTGCTGGTCTCGCAGGCCGGCACCCGGTTGTTGAACTACAACGTGGGGCAGACCTTCGCCCGGCTCGCCCGCGACGCCGGGCTGGAGCCGCGCTCGCCGCGGTGCCGGCCCCGCCCGCACGACGTGCGCCACACCTTCGCGGTGAACACACTGCTCGACTGGTACCGCGACGGTGGCGACGTCGCGGCCCGGCTACCGCTGCTGTCCACCTATCTCGGCCACGTGGCACCAGCCAACACGTACTGGTATCTCGAGGCCGCCCCGGAGTTGCTCGGCCAGGCGGTCGATCGGCTCGACCACCCGCACCGAGGGCGGTGATCGAGCGATGACCGCGATCACCGCGACGGTGCAGGCGTTCTTCACCGAGCGACTCATCACCCAACGCCAGGCCAGCCCCCGCACCATCGCCGCCTACCGTGACACCATCCGGTTGCTGCTCGCGTTCACCAGTGCGCGGACCGGAAAACCATGTCACCGTTTGGAATTCACCGACCTGGACGCGGCCACGATGTCGGCGTTCCTCGATCACCTCGAACACGAGCGCGGCAACCGCGTGCGCACCCGTAACGCCCGCCTGGCCGCGATCCACTCGCTGTTCGCCTATGCCGCGCTGCGCCATCCCGAGCACGCCGACGACATCGGCCGCGTGCTCGCGATCCCCGCCAAACGCGGCGACCACACGGTGATCACCTATCTCACCGACATCGAAACCCAGGCCCTGCTCGACGCGCCCGACCGCGCCACCCGCACGGGGCGCCGCGACCACGCCATCCTCGCGCTCGCCGTGCAGACCGGGCTACGCGCGTCCGAGCTGATCTCGTTAACCCGCAACGACATCCACCTTGAAACCGCCGCGCACGTGGCCTGCCGCGGCAAGGGCCGCAAGCACCGCATCACCCCACTCACCGCGGCCACCGTCGCGATCCTGCGCGACTGGATCAGCGAAACCGGCGGCACCGGCGCGCACCCGCTGTTCCCGAGCATCCGGGGTGGCCCGCTGCGCCCGGACGCGCTCGCCCAGCGCGTCGCCGTCCACGCCGCCACCGCCGCCGCGTCGTGCCCGCCGCTGACCGGCAAGAATGTCACACCGCACGTCCTGCGCCACACCGCCGCCATGCGGCTCCTGCACGCCGGCGTCGAAACCACCGTCATCGCCCTATGGCTCGGACACGAAAACGTCACCACCACAAGGATTTACCTGGAAGCTGACCTCGAACTCAAACAACGAGCACTCGACCGCACCGCCCCCACGGCGACGCCCGCGGGCCAATACCGGCCGCCCGACCAGCTGATCGCGTTCCTCGAAGCGCTCTGAGATTATGCCGATAGTCGCGGTGCCTGGACCGCTCCCACCAGTGCAAACACCCACAATGTCGGCATAATCCAGGTATCGGGGTAATGCACGTTATGCCTATATCGGCATAACGTGCACTTACTCAGGAACAGTTTCCGTTACGCGTCGAAGAGGGACTGGCCGGCGATCGCGAAAGACCTCAAGCCGATCTACACCGCGCCGAGCGAGTCGGCCGCCCTGGACGCGTTCGTGGCGTTCACCGAGCAGTGGGG
>JBKOYU010000364.1:0-2448 GCA_046725575.1 Actinomycetota bacterium
AAACGGTCCGATCGTCTGGCCGGGTGTGGCGGTCAACGTGCTCATTGGGACTGCTCCGCATCCTCGAAGGGAGTGCGCGCACTACCGGTCAACACGATGTCCCACCGATAGCCAGTGGCCCATTCATGCGTGGTCACGTCGTGGTCGTAGACGGCGACGAGCCGGTCGCGGGCCTTTCGGTCGGTGATTGACTGGTAGATGGGATCCAGAGCGAACAGCGGGTCGCCCGGGAAGTACATCTGGGTGATCATCCGCTGCGTGAAATCCGTTCCGAACAACGAGAAATGGATGTGTGCGGGCCGCCACGCGTTGTGATGGTTCTTCCACGGATACGGGCCTGGCTTGATCGTGGTGAAGCGGTAGGTGCCGTCATCGTCGGTCAGGCAGCGCCCGACACCGGTGAAGTTCGGGTCCAGCGGTGCGGGATGCTGATCGCGCTTGTGCGCGTAGCGGCCGCTCGCGTTGGCCTGCCAGATCTCGACGAGCTGGCGACGCACCGGCCGGCCGTCACCGTCGACGATGCGTCCGGTCACCACCATGCGTTCGCCGATCGGCTCACCGCCGTGCTGGACGGTCAGATCCGATTCGACGGCCGCTACGTCGCCGGCACCGAAGCACGGTGCCCACAACTCAACCGCCTCGGGATCGGCGTGGTGCAACTCCTTGGCGGGGTGGCGCAGCAGGCTGCTGCGGTACGGAGGGTAATTCAGCCGTGGCTGGGTCTCCTCGATTCCAGAGCGGTGGTAGTCGGCTTCGATCGCCGCGATCTCGGCGGTGATACCGGCCTGACTCGCCGACGCGCTGTCGGGATTGGTGTCGACGATTGCTGTCATGCGCCGCACGTTATCGCTTCCGGATTCTCGTGGAGAAGCTTAGGCTTTCGCTCAGCGGAAGGATCGAGTGATTGGCCGGAAACACGTCCGCGCCAGGGGCCACGGTCGCATCGAGGTTGCTGTCGCTGCTCTCGGCGTTCGATGAGCGACATCGCAGCCTGACCCTGACCGAGTTGGCGGGACGCGCCGGGATACCAGTGCCGACCGCGCATCGGCTGGTCGGTGAGTTGGTTGCCGGTGGCGCGCTGCATCGGCTGGACGACGGCCGCTACGTCATCGGTCGGCTGCTGTGGGAGGCCGGTCTGCTGGCACCGGTACAGGGCCGGTTGCGGCAGGTGGCTGAGCCTTTTCTGCACGACGTCTATGCGGCCACGATGGCGACCGTCCACCTGGCCGTGCGCGATGGTGACGAGGTGCTTTACCTGCACCGGATGCAAGGCCGGGCGTCGGTGCCTATCGTCAGCACGGTGGGTAGCCGGCTGCCGATGCACGCCACCGGCGTGGGCAAGGTGTTGCTTGCCCATGCACCCTCCGATGTTCATGACCGAGTGTTTGCCAAGCTGACCCGGATCACGCCGTACACGATCACCCGACCCGAGGTGCTGGAGGCGCAGCTCGATCGGATTCGGCGCGACGGTGTGGCCACGACGAGCGAGGAGATGTCGCTGGGAGCGTGTTCGCTGGCAGTGCCGGTGGTGCGAGCTTCCGACGACGGAGTGGCGGCCGCGATCGGGGTGGTGGTGGCCACCCTCAAACGCGACCGTCAGCGACTGCTGGGCGCCCTGCAGGTCGCGGCGCGCGGCATCGGCCGGTTGCTTTGACCCGCAGGGCAGCCCCATCGTCAGCGGTTGACCAGAACCTGCGGTGAGTCGGGCAGCTCGCGCCCAAGGAGCGGGGTGGGGACGTTCTTGGTCTCCCGTGCGGTGACTGCCGACGCGGCGGCGATGACACAGACGACCGCGGTGAAAGCACTGATGACGACCCAGCCGCCTTCGCGCACGCCGCCGAGCGCGGTGACAATGCTTGGCGCGAAGCCGGCGAGCAGGAAGCCGATCTGGGTGCCGATCGCCATACCGGAGAACCGCACCTGGGTGCTGAACATCTCGCCGTAGAACGAGGGCCATACGGCGTTCGCCGCTGCGTACCCGAAGGAGAAGGTCGCGACGGCCAGCGCGAAGGTCAGCACCGTGTTATCGCTGCTCATCGACAGCATGTAGAAGGGCATCAGGGCCGCAGACGACAACGCGCCGTAGATGAACACCGGCTTGCGCCCGATCCGGTCGGCGAGAATGCCGAACAGCGGCTGAGTGAAGAGCGCGACGACATTGGCGACCACTACCAGCCACAGCGTGATGCCGGCTTCGAGCCCGACTTTCTTGCCGTAGGCGATGGCGAGAGTCCCGAAAACCGTTGACACGGCGGCGATGAACGCGCAGAGCACGACGCGAATGACGTCTTTCCAGTGGTTTTGCACCAGCGGCTTCAGCGGCATCCTCGCGATCGCCCCGGTCGCCTTGGCCTCGTCGAACTCAGGTGTCTCATGCAGTCGTCGGCGAATGAAGTAGGCCACCACGACGACAACTGCGCTGAGCCAGAACGGAACTCGCCAACCCCA
>JBKOYU010000430.1:0-3235 GCA_046725575.1 Actinomycetota bacterium
GATAGACACCTGCGGCGACCGCTGCGATCGCAACGCCGGTGATGCCGAGCACCAATGCGAGCAGCACACCGACGCCAAGGATCACCAGCCAGACCGGCTTGGTCAGCTTTTCAGCCGCGGTGTAGGCGTCGGGCCGCTGCAGCGCGGCGTGAACAAACGCGTAGATCGTCGTCACCACTACCGCGATCTGCAAAACAAAGAGGACGTAACCCACTAGGCCTTGAAGCTCCACATAGCTAGCCTAAGCGGGTTACGTCCCCTGGTCGACTCTGAGTCATCCCTGCGGGCGACCTGAGCCCTTATTTACTTCTGGGTGACCTTCTTGGCCGCAGCCTTCTTGGCCGGAGCCTTCTTGGCCGGAGCCTTCTTGGCCGGGGCCTTCTTGGCCGGGGCCTTGGCAGCCTTCTTCGGCAGCTCGACGCCGACCAGCTTGGCGGCGCGCTCGCCCACGGCGCGGGTCTGCGACGCCACGTTGCCCAGCGCCTCCTGGGTCAGCTCGACGGCCTGGTCGGAGTAGCGCTCAACGCGCTCGCGGCCCTCTTCCAGCGCGGGCGCGTTGCGCAGCCGCTCCAGCGCGAGCTCGCCACGCTCAACGAGCTTGTTGTAGCGGGCCTGCGCGGCGTCCGCATAGCTCTCGGCAACCTTGCGCAGCTCCTCGGACGACAACCGCTCGCGAAGCTCACCGAACTGCGTCGGCAGGTCTTCCTGAAGCTTGGTCAGGCGAGCGCGGCTCTCCTCGACGCGCGTCTGGGTGTCGGTGCGGGCCTCGCCGGCACGCTCACGCAGGGTAGCGACGATCTCGTTGACCCGCTCGAGGGCCAAATCGGCGGCGCCGACCGCGGCAAGCAGCGGAGCCTTGAGGTCGTCAACAGTGGGCTGGGCCGCCTTAGCCGGCTTCTTGGTAGCCATGTTTGTCGTTCCTTTCCTTTCACTGAGTTTCGTTGAAGCGTTGGATTTCTAGAGTGGATGGTTGGTCTGCAGTCGGTTCAGTCGTCGGCTCCTCACTGACGGCTTCGTTCTGTTGGCAAAACGACGTGTAGATATCGAGCAGCACCTGCTTCTGCCGCTCGGTGATCGCCGTGTCGGTGATGATGACGTCGCGGACTTCACTCGTCTCGCTGGGCTCGAGAATCCCGGCCCGCACGTACAGCACTTCCGCGGACACCCGCAGCGCCTTGGCAATCTGTTGCAGCACGTCGGCGGAGGGTTTCCGCAATCCCCGCTCGATCTGGCTGAGGTAGGGATTACTGACGCCGGCCTTCTCGGCCAACTGCCGCACGGATACCTGCGCTGCCTCGCGTTGCGTTCGAATGAAAGTGCCGATGTCCTGTGCCGCGTTCTGCGCGACGTTGGACACGACGGCGGCAAGATTTTCATCCTGCGGCATGGCGTGGCCCCCTCGGTTGCGTCGGGTATCCAGTTGGATTGACTCCAGTGCGACGCGATTAACCGTACGACGGGGTGCTAACTTTTGCAAGCACTAGTTAGCGCAGGTCAGAAGAGTAGCTGGGCTACCGAATAGATGATCAGCCCCGCCAGCGAACCCACGACCGTGCCGTTGATCCGGATGAATTGCAGGTCACGACCCACATGCAATTCGATCCGGCGACTGGCCTCGTCGGCGTCCCACCGCTCGATGGTCTCGGTGATGATCGCTGTGATCTCCACCCCATATTCGGAAACCAGGTGTTGAGCCGCGCGGATGATCCAGTTGTCGACCTTGTCGCGCAGGTCGGCGTCGTCCCTCAGGGACTCGCCGATGTGCACGACGGAGTCGGCGATGCGGCTGCGCAGCGCCGACGAGGGGTCGTCGACCGACTCGAGGATGATCCGCTTGGCGGCGGTCCAGGCGGTCTCGGCGGCCTTGGCGATCTCGTCGCGGGCCATGAGCTGCTCTTTGACGTTCTCGGCGCGCTGAATCGTCGCTTCGTCGTTCTGCAGGTCGTCGGCGAACTCGAACAGGAAGCGGGTGGCCGACCGCCGTAGTTCGTGGTCGGGGTTGCGGCGCACCTTGTCGGTGAAGTCCATCAGCTCGCGGTGGATTCGGTCGCCGACCAGGTGGTCCACCCATCGCGGCGACCAGCTGGGCGAGTCGCGCTCGACCACCCGCTCGATGATGTCGCCGGCGTTGAGCGACCACTGGAACGCCCGGTCGGCGAGCAGCTGGATCAACGCTTCCTGGCGGCCCTCGGCCAGCAGCGTGGCCAGCACCCGTCCGATCGGCGGCCCCCACTTGGGTTCGGCGATGCGCTTGACGATCATCCGGTCCAGCACGTGCTGCACGTCCTCGTCGCGCAGCATCTCCACCAGCACCCTCAACGCGGTCGACGTCTCCGCCGCGACGCGCGCCGCGTGCGACGGCTCCGAAAGCCACTTGCCGAGTCGACCAGCAACCTGGGCGTCGCGCAGCTTGGTCTCCACGACCTCCGGCGACATGAAGTTCTCCCGCACGAAGGTGCCCAGGCCCTCGCCGAGCTGGTCTTTCTTGCGCTTGATGATCGCGGTGTGCGGGATCGGGATGCCCAGCGGATGCTTGAACAGCGCGGTCACCGCGAACCAGTCGGCCAGCGCGCCGACCATGCCCGCCTCGGCGGCGGCCCGGACGTAGCCCACCCATGCCGCGGCACCGTTGGACTGGGCCCACGTGCAGAGCAGAAAGACCACGGTGGCGCCGACCAGGAAACTCACGGCGACGAGCTTCATCCGCCGCAGCCCGCGACGGCGCTCGGCGTCGGCGGCCGTGTCCGCGCCCGCTAACGACTCGGCCAAACTCGGGCGAGGCGCCGGCGGCGGCGGCGTCAGTGCGCGCGGGCCGACGTCCGGTCTGTGTGCCACTCCTACATCATCCGCTACAACGCCGGGCCGATCATGCAAGCCCACAGAACAAGATCGGCCGTACTATCAAGGGGAACTAGGGAATGGATCTCGGCGATAGTGGCACAGCAGACCCCTCAGGCGGCAATCAAAACCGATGGACGCAAACGGCGCTGGCACCAACACAAGGTGGAGCGCCGTAATGAGCTCGTAGACGGCACACTCGAGGCGATTCGGCGACGTGGCAGCAATGTCAGCATGGACGAGATCGCCTCCGAGATCGGAGTGTCGAAGACGGTTCTTTACCGGTACTTCGTCGACAAGAACGACCTGACGACCGCGGTGATGATGCGGTTCGCGCAGACCACGCTGATCCCGAACATGGCCGCCGCGCTGTCGTCGAATCTGGACGGCTACGACC
>JBKOYU010000056.1:0-3147 GCA_046725575.1 Actinomycetota bacterium
GCCTTGCGCGGGCTCTTGATGTCGACCTCGGGCTCGATGATCGGCACCAGGCCCTTCGCGAGCACCTGCTGGGCCACCTCGAACTGCTGCGCCACGACCGCGTCCAGGCCGGCACCGGGCAGTTTGATGACCGAACGTTCCTTGGTGCCGAAGATCCCGTTTTCGACCGCGCGATCCAGCAGTGCGTCCAGGCCCGGCATCGGCTTCATCACCTGTGCGCCGTCCTCCTCGTCGGCCAGGCCTTTGTCGATCTTCAGGAACGGCACGACCTTCTTGACGTTCCACAGGTAGTCGGCGGAGGGCCGCCCCTCGATCTGACGGTCCATCGTCATCTCGAACAGGATCGCGCCCATGATGCGATCCCCGTCGAACGCCGGGCTGGTGATGATGCGGGTGCGCATCTCGTGCACTAGATCGAACATCTCCTCGTCGCCTGAGTAGGCGTCCTCGGGGATGCCGTAGAGCTTCAGCGCCTTAGGGGTGCTGCCGCCGCTCTGGTCGAGTGCGGCGATGAAGCCGGTGCCGCTCTTGGCTTTGTTGAACTGGTCGTTGTTCATTTCCGCCCTTTCCACTCCAAGAGGCAATCTACTGGTGCCACACTCAGGCTGACGGAGAGGTCAGTCATGACGGCAACAGTCACCAAGACTCCTATCGCGCGTCGCAAGAACGGCGCCCCGCCTCCCGACGTCCCACTCGCTGACATCGACCTGGGGACTGTGGAGTTTTGGAATTTGGATGACGACCTGCGCGACGGCGCATTTGCGACGCTGCGTCGCGAATCACCCATCACCTTCTTCGAAGTGCCCGAGATCGCGGGTTTCGCACCTGGCGCCGGGCACTGGGCCCTGACGACCCACGACGACGTGCATCACGCGAGCCGTCACCCCGAGATCTTCAGTTCGATCCCGACGAGTACGGCGCTCAACGACGTGCCCGCCGAGATCGCTGAGTTTGCCGGCTCGATGATCAGCCTGGACGACCCGCGGCACGTTCGGCTGCGCAAGATCGTCAACCGCGCGTTCACGCCCAAAGTGGTGGCCCGCATCGAGGACAGCGTGCGCGACCGGGCGCGCACGCTCGTGACGAACATGGTCGCCAACCACCCCGACGCGCACGCCGACTTCGTTGCTGAGGTGTCTGGCCCGCTGCCGCTGCAGATCATCTGCGACATGATGGGCATCCCGGAGGTGGACGAGGAGAAGGTCTTCCACTGGACGAACGTGATGCTGGGCGTCGGCGACGCTGAGGCTTCCGGTGAGTTCGACGAAGTGATCAAGACAATCACCGAGATCGCCGAATACGGCGTCGCACTGGCCGAGGAACGGCGGGCCCGGCCCGGCCACGACCTGACCACCAACCTCGTGCAGGCCGAGGTCGACGGCGAACGGCTCACGTCGGCGGAGATCGCGTCGTTCTTCATTCTGCTGTCGGCGGCGGGCAACGAGACGACGCGAAATGCGATCAGCCACGGCATGGTTGCGCTCACCCAGTACCCCGAGCAACGCGACATCTGGTGGTCAGACTTCGACGGTGTTGCCGCCACGGCCGTCGAGGAGATCGTCCGATGGGCATCCCCAGTTATCTTCATGCGACGCAACCTCACCCAGGACATCGAGATGCGCGGTATCCCGATGAAGGCCGGTGACAAGGTCTCCATGTGGTACAACTCCGCCAACCGTGACGAGCGAAAGTTCGCCAATCCGTGGCTGTTCGACGTCACGCGGGATCCCAATCCGCACGCCGGTTTCGGTGCTGGCGGCGCTCACTTCTGCCTGGGCGCCAATCTGGCCCGCCGCGAGATACGCGTGTTGTTCTCCGAGCTCTACCGACAGATTCCCGATGTCGTAGCCGTCGAGGAGCCGGCGATACTGCATTCGGCGTTCATCCACGGCATCAAACGGCTGCCCGTCGCCTGGACACCACCGGCCTGAGCGTCATGACATCGCCTTATGCGCCTCGAAGCCCAGTGATGTCGCCAAAGCACGATAGCGATCCCGATGCTCGCGGTACCCGGTCTCATCACCGCGTGCCCTTGCCAGCAGTGCGCGCAGCCGCAGCACCCAGATATCCCGGATGACCGACCCTTCTGCAGGTGCGGCTTCCAGCCTGGAGATCACGCCATCAGCTTCGACCACGTCGACCTCCGCACCCCGGTCCAACAGCGCCTCAACGATGTCCATCGAGTGGACGGCATCGGCGAACAGCGCAGTCACCTGCTTGTACTCCGCCGACTGTGCTGTGCGTGTGAGTGGTGTGCCGCACTCGCTACAGAATTTGGCTGTCGCCCCCGCTCGAGCCCCGCACGGCCTACACCGTGTGTGGTCCACCCCAGTATCGTGTCGTCGGCTGGTCACCAACCGCGCTGTTTCCACTCTTCAAGATTCGGGCGTTCCGCACCGAGCGTGGTGTCGTCGCCGTGCCCGGGATAGACAACCGTCGAATCCCCGTAGACGTTGAACACCCGGCTGGTCACATCGCCCAGCAGCTGCTGGAAGTCGCCGGCTTTCCATGTCTTGCCGACGCCGCCGGGGAACAGGCAGTCGCCGGTGAACAGGTGCGTTGCCTCGTCGGCCCCATCCAGCGCCAGCGCGACGGATCCCGGGGTGTGGCCCTGCAGGTGGATCACGTCGAAGGACAGCTCGCCGATCTTGATGGTGTCGCCGTTGGCCAGCAGGCGGTTCGGCTTGACGGGCAGCGGTCCCGAGTCGAGCTGGTGCGCCGCCGTAGGGACTCCCGTCGCCTTGGCCACCTGGTCGAGCGCCAACCAGTGGTCCTGATGCTGGTGGCTGGTGACGATCAGCGACAGTTTCGGGGCGAAACGCTCGATGAGCTCCAGCAGGATCTCGGCGTCGTTGGCGGCGTCGATGAGTAGCGTCTCGCCTGTTTGGGAACACGTGACCAGGTAGGCGTTGTTGTCCATCGGGCCCACCGACGCCTTGACGATCGACGCGGCGGGCAGGGTGCGCCGCGCCGCAGTCCGAGGTTCGACGTGGCCGGTGTAGTTGTCGTCGACGACGGTCATGGTGCTCACGTTATCCCCACGCAGAAGTGGGGGGCCCAAGGTGGGTGCAGTGAGTGCATCGCGCCCGCGAACTTGTCGGTGGGTCGACATAGCATCTGTCTCTTATACACATCTCCGAGCCCACG
>JBKOYU010000662.1:0-8751 GCA_046725575.1 Actinomycetota bacterium
CTCTACTCGCCCGCGATCCGAGCCGCCTGAAGGAAACGGCGGCGAGCATCAGCAGTGACACGGTGTGGCAAGCGGCAGACGTCGTTGATGCCGAACAAGTCCTCGATGCGGTGAGTCAGCTTGCAAGTGACCTCGACGGCTTCGACGCCGTTGTCACGGCCTCAGGGTTCGGCACCCACTTCGATACCAGGGCGCCGTATGAAGACGCGGTGGCGGCCTGGGATGACGAAGTGGGCGTCAACCTGCGTGACGCGTTCTGCACCATCCAAGCGAGGCGTCTGCCGCACGAGCCGCGCCAGCAACCCTCTCCACACCAGCCACCGTCGCAATCTAACGGTTCCCTTAGACGGCGGCCACTGGGGCCACATGTTTCGCCGCTTCGTCATCAAGTGAAGACGTCCTGCCGACAAACCCCATCCCGGTGACCCCGCGCTGAGACACTTGATGCATCGCAAGAGGGAGCCGACATGATCTTCATCGTCGTCAAGTTCGAGACAAAACCTGAGTGGACCGATCGCTGGCCCGAACTGGTCGCGCCGTTCACCGCGGCGACCCGCGCCGAGCAAGGCAACCTCTGGTTCGAGTGGTCGCGCAGCCTCGACAACCCGGCCGAATACGTCCTCGTGGAGGCGTTCCGCGACGGCGACGCCGGCGCCGCGCACGTCAACAGCGATCATTTCAAGGCCGCACAGCGCGACCTGCCGCAAGCGCTGGCACACACGCCGAAGGTCATCAGCCAGACCATCGACGCCACCGGCTGGTCGAAACTCGCCGAGATCACCGTGGACTGAGCCGTAGCATGAGGCAGAATCGCGCAAGTGACGCCGCCGCAACGCCCCGGGCATCCTGATTGGCGCGGCAGGGCTACTCCACCGCCCGGTCCAGCGGCGCGCCGGCCGCCGCCTCCCAGACGGCCGGAGCCGCCGACCGAACACCTCCGCGCGCCATACCGGCCTGCAGATGCAGGGCCCACGCATAAGATCCCGCGGCCTCCGTCACCTGCCGATTCAAGGCCGACCCAACAGATTTGGCGGACGCCGCCGCCACCACCGCCACCATCGTTCGCCGAGAAGCAGCGCCGCTCGCGCGGTCTCAACTGGCAATCGATCGTTCTGGTCGTCGTCATCGTGGTTGCGCTGCTGGCAGGCGGACTGGCTGGCGGCGAGCTATACGCCCGTCACCGCGCCGACAGCATCCTGACGGAGGTCGCTCAGTGCGTCGTCCAAGACGGCGTCTCTATCTCGTTCGGATTGAATCCGCCCTTCCTGTGGCAGCACATGACCGGCCACTACACCAACATCTCGGTCGCCACTGCCGGTAACCGGGTGCAAAGCGCCAACGGAATGACAGCCGACGTGACCCTCAAAGACGTGCTGCTGCAGGATTCCGCGGATTCCAAGGGCACCATCGGATCGCTCAACGCGACACTCAGCTGGAAGTCCGCCGGTATCAAGGACACCGTGGCCGCCAACCTTCCGGGTGTGGGCAGTCTGGTCACGGACGTGAGCACCGACCCTGCCGCGGGCACCGTCATCATGGAAGCCGGCAGCAACAGCGTCACGGCCAAGCCCGTCGTCACCGACGGTGACCTGAACCTGGAGGTTCTCGACGTCAACGGCGTGCTGCCGAAGGACATGGTACAGACAGCACTGAACGGTCTCACCAAGAAACTGAACGACAACTATCCGCTCGGCATCCACGCCGACAGCGTCAAAGTGACCGACACCGGAGTCGTCGGAACGTTCTCCAGCCAGAACGCGTCGATCCCCAAAGAAGACGCGAATCCCTGTTTCGCACGCCTCTGAGTGCCTATGGGACGACGGCGATTTCGTCGCCAAGCTGGTAACCGGGTGCCAGCGGCAGCGTGTCGCCGCTCCAGAACGAGCCGGGATCAAACCAATTGTAATGCTTTTCCGTGGTGAGCAATCCCATCTCCTCGTAGGTGATGGCGACGGTCTCAGCGCAATACGCCGTTTCCAGTCCGACTTGGAGCTTCTCGGCCTTCCTGCGCCTGTCGTAGTTGCTAACTCTGCTGTGCACGAAGGGGATTCCGCGCGTGAAGTCGCTGAGGATCGGCAGCCGCCCGCGGAACCACCGGCCGGTGAGTCGGGCGGTTGACGGAAACGGCGTGCCGTCCATCCGGGCGACGACCTTCAGCGCGCGGTCTTCTTGCTCGCGTGTCGCGTACGGCGTGAGCTGACGCAGCCAGCAGCGCTGATGGTAGTTGTGCATCCACCGCTCCACGGCCTGCCGCGCGTCGTTGAGCTGCACACCGCGGTGATTGCCGCCCGTCCACATGTCGGTCAGCTTGTCGCCCAGTTCGGCGTGCCAGATCAACGGGGGCAGGTCCTCGATCGCGATCGTCATCCCGACGTGGTTCACCGGGGCGTTGCTCATCGTCTGGATCGCCCGGTCGGGCCCGGAACTGCCGCGGAACAGCCAGATATCGCCGGTCCGGGTCTCGTCCAGCGCCCGCTGCAGCGACACAGTGCTTTCCTTCACCCCCGCAGCTTAGGCAGACTCGTCGCATGCGTGGCATATGGAAGTGGGTCGGACTGGCCGGTGTCGCCGGTGTGGTGGCGGGCGGGGTGCTGGTCGCGCGCGACCAACGCAAACGCAACTCCTACACCCCCGACGACATTCGCGCGCGGCTGCATCAGCGAGTCGCCGAGGCGGGCGAGGCCAACAGTTAGGCCGCCACGGCGTAGAGCCGATGCGAGCCGGAGAACCCCTTCAGTTCGACGTCGCGGCCGTCGTCGAACGCGATGTCCTCATCGCAGACGGCGTCACGGACCACCTCGCTGACGAGAATCTCGCCGCCTTCGGCCTGCGCGGCCACCCGCGCCGCCATCGCGACGTTGCGGCCGAACAGGTCATCGCCGCGGCGGCGCAGCTCCTCGAGTTCGCGCTGCTGACGTGTGCAGCGCCGCCAGAACACGACGAGGGCTACCGCCTCTACCGCGGCGATCCCCGCGAGCACAAAAGCCGCAATCTGCACTCCCATCACCGCTCAAGTATTGGATGCTGAACCGGTGATGCCCGAGGCGCCCTACTACGAGAGCCGCTACATCCGCGCCAACCACCCTGACCTGCCGCAGGCGCTGTGGCTGCGCGAAACCCTGCTGCTGCCCACGGCGGGGGAGCCGGTGGCGGACGTGTGGGTGATGGTGTTCGACCCGGAGGGGGAGGGCAACCGGGCGCTCAAGGAGCCCTACCCGATTGAGGCCGCCGCGTACGAGTACGACAACTGGACCGCGCGCATCGGCGCGACGTCCATCGACGACCGGTCCGCGCAGGGCGTCGTGACCGGTGGTAACCGCTCGGCGCGATGGGATCTGCGGATCACGCCGGGGTCTGAGGACGCGGTCAAGCTTCTCACCGACCGCGCGTACAAGGCGCGCATCCCGACGGCTAAGACAACGGTGCGCCATCCGCTGGCGCAGTTCGACGGGGTGGTGGAGCTCGATGACGTCCGGCTCGTGCTCGACGGCTGGACCGGCAGCGTCAACCACAATTGGGGCACGCGGCACACCCCGGCCTACGCGTTCGGCCAGGTGTGCGGCTTCGATGACGCGCCGGACTCGAGCCTGGAGATCGCGACGGCGCGGGCCGCGATTGGACCGGTGTTGACGCCTGCCGCCACACTGTTTGTGTTTCGGCATGCCGGCCAGGAGTTCGCGGTTCGCTCGATCGTGGGCAGCCTGCAGACCCACGGCAGGTACCAGCCGTTCTCGTGGGCGTTCGGCGGGCGTGTGGGGTATCGGATGATCGAGGGTGAGATCATCGCCGACCCGGCCGACGTCATCGGCTTGACCTACACCGATACCGACGGCGGTTCGAAGTATTGCTACAACTCGGCCATCGCGACGTGCCGAGTTCAGGTGGCGGGCAAGGCTTTCGAACGCGGGGAGCTGCTGGCCACCCGCCGTGCGATGCTCGAAATCCTCACCGATACGCGGCACGATGCGGTGCCGCTACTGGCCTAGTTCTTTGCTCGCGCAATATAGGAGACCTGCCAGGGCCGCCGAGCCGAGGGTGCTCACGTCGACGCCGCCTGCGATATCGGCCAGCGGCCCAACATACAACGTGGTATTGACCGCCAACAGGCCGAACACCGCACCCACTGTCCACGCCACCACCGCCGGCAGGTTCCAGCCGCCGGTGGACCAGTAACGGCCACCATGTCGTCCTTGCGCGAAGGCCTGAAGATCCGTCGGGGCATAGGTTTTCGTGCGCAGCGCCCCGATGGCCAGGATCGCCACCCACGGCGTGATGACGGCGTTCAGCGCGACCGTCATCGCTGTGACCGACTCGACCGCGTCGAACACGAAAACGCCCAGGTACAGCAGCGCGATCGCGACGGAGGCGGTGATGATCGTCGTCTGCGTCCGCTTCAGCCGCGGCGCAAGGCCTTCCAGATCCAGGCCGCTGGCGTAGACGCACAGCACGCCCTGGCTCAGCCCGCCCAGCAGCGAGATGACCACGATCGGCAGCACATACCAACCGGGGGAGGCCGACACCAAGTCATCGAGATACGAATCCGTCGGATTAGCGAACGACATCGCGGTGAACGCGCCGAACAGGCTGGGCAGCAGCACGCCGACGAACATGCCGATGCCCAACGCGCTGCAGATGCGCCGATTGCTGAAGCGCCGCGCGGAGATTCGGCGGGTGTAGTCACCGATCGTCGGCCCGTAGGAGATGGGCGCGGCCGCGAACAGCCGGCCGACAGTGCCCACGTCTGCCAGAAGCCGCCCAGCGTGTAATCGCCGCTTGACGCACCGGGATCGAACCCGCCCGCGAACGCGAACACGCCGAGGACCATCAGCGCCCCGACGACGGGCACAACGACCTTCTGCATCGCGACGATGGTCGCGTGGCCGTACAGCGCGACAGCCACCATCAGCGCCGCCACTGCGGCATACGCGATCGCATGCACCGCGTCGTTTTCCGGGGTGCCGAGCAGCCGGTGCCCGGCGGCGACGATCGCGTCACCGCTCGTCCACACCGTCACCGCGGCGAATCCGAATGCGATGAGCAGCGCGATGCCCGACCCGATGAACCTGCCGCGGATGCCGAAGAACGCACCGCTCGAGACGGTCATGTTGGTGCCGGTGCGCGGCCCGATGATCGCGGTGGGCAGGACGGCGAGCGTGCCGATCGAAATGCCGACGGCCATCGAGGTGACCGTCTGCCAGAAGCTAAGCCCGAACAGGATCGCGAACGCGCCGAACACGACGTTCGTCCACGTGAGGTTTGCGCCGAGGAAGACCGCGCCCAGGTTGCGCGGCCGGGAGTCGCGGGCGTCCTCGGGGAGGTACTCGACGCCGGCGTTCTCGACGGCACCGACGCGATCGGCGGTCAAGACGATTTCCGGGGGAGACAGGGTCGCGGTCATTGCGTGTCCTTGTTGATGGATAGATCAATAGTGTTGATGTAGTGTTCAATAAGGTTCGGCATTCGTCAATAGGAGGGACCGAAATTGACCGTCGAGGCGCGTGACGCCAAGCGGAAGCTCCCGGCCGAGCGACGCGGTGAGCTGCTGTCCAAGGCTGTCGAGATCGCGCAGGCGGACGGTCTGTCTGCGGTCACGTTGCGCCGCGTCGCTGCCGACCTCGGCGTGACTCCGGGCCTGGTCAGCCACTATTTCTCCTCGGCAGAGCAACTGATCACAGCCGCGTTCCGGAGTGACGCCGTGGCCGACCTCGAGGAGGCACGGTCGCGTGTCGACGCGGCGCCGACGGCGGTAGCCAAGATGGACGCGCTGATGGATTACGTGCTCGATGACTCCAGTGACGACGCGAGCGCTCTGTGGCTGGAGGCGTGGAGTCTCGGCAGACGCAACGCACCGCTGGCGGCGGAGGCCAAGGAGCTGACGGCGGAGTGGTTGGACTGTATCGCCGAGATCGTGCGGGCGGGTGTTGCCAATGGTGAGTTCCATGTCGCCGACGTCGATGTCGCGGCGCGGCGGCTGTTGACGATGATCGACGGGCTCGGCGCTCAGAAGGTCGTTCGCGCGGTGCCTTCAGATGAGGCCAAGCACATCGCGCAGGCCTACTTCGCTTCGGAGCTCGGCGTGGCAGGGTCAATGTCGTGACCGAGCAGCCGCTAGGCGCGGTCGTCGACCCCGGCCGCACGATCATCAAGACAGTGACGACCACCCACAGCAGATTGAAGATGCCCGTCGTCATCGCGAGTCGGGTGACGGTCTTACCCGTCAAAGCGGCCCGCTGGTCCGGCAGGATGATCACCACGAGCACGACTGCGGCGACGGCGGTGAGGGCAATCGACACCAGTACCCAGGCCTGCGTGAGCACGCCCATCGAGGTCGCCGTCGCAACACCCAGTAGGGGCACCGCCACACCGATCACGGCATAGGTCTGACAGATGCGGTAGAGGGTTGTTCAAGGGCCGCCGATGCGGGCGCCATCCACAGCCCTGATGTCAATCTCGGCGTAGCAGCCAACGACTACCAACCCTCGGTGAGGACCCGGTCCAACGTATCGACATAGAAGTCGGCCGATTCGATGTCAATGCACAACGGCGGCTTGGTCTTCAGGATGTTCATGTGGTCGCCGGTGGGCTGGATGATCACCCCGAGCTCGAGCATGCGGTCGCAGATCGCAGACGTCTCTTCCGGCGCGGGTTCCAGCGTCTCGAGGTCGCGGATCATCTCGACGCCCAGGTAGAGCCCGATGCCGTGCACGGTACCGATGATCGAGCGTTTGTCCTGCAGCGCCTGCAGTCTCGCCTTCAGGTGTGCACCGACGCGCGCAGCGTTCTCTTGCAGCCCTTCGTCGCGCAACACATCGAGGACGGTCATCCCGATCGCACACGACAGCGGACTGCCGCCGGTCGATGAGAAGAAATAGCCCTGCGAGCGGAACCCATCGGCGACCTCGCGGCTGGTGACCACCGCGCCCAGCGGATACCCGTTGCCCGTCGACTTGGCGACCGAGACGATGTCAGGCACCGCATCCTGCTGCATGAACCCCCAGAACCATTCGCCGAGACGGCCATACCCGACCTGCACCTCGTCCGAGATCGCCAGCCCGCCGAACCCCCGCACCGCCGCATACACCTGTTGCAGGTAACCATCCGGCAGCGCCATGCCACCCGCGTTGCCGTACACGCTTTCGCAGATGAACGCCGCGGGCGCCCGCCCATCGGCCACCAGCCGCGAGATCTCCTGCACCGCCTCCCCGGCGTACTTCGCGGACTCAGCACCGCGATACTTGCCGCGAAAGCTGTTGGGCGATTCGACCGTGTGCACCCAATCCGGCCGCGTGGCAAGCGCATTGGGGTTGTCAGCGGTCGACGTGGAGACCGCGTCCGTGCCGTACGTCCAACCGTGATAGGCCTCGCGGACCGCGACCACGTCGCGCCGCCGCGTCACCGCCGTCGCGAGCCGGATCGCCAGATCGCTTGCCTCCGAGCCGGAGTTGACCAGAAAGACCGTGTCCAGCGGATCGGGCAGCAAGCCGGCCAGCCGCTCGCTGAACTCGACCACTGCCGCGTAGTTGAACCGCGAATTCGTGTTCAGCTTCCGCAGTTGCCTGGCGGCGGTGTCGGCGATTCGCGGATGCGCATGGCCCAGCACCGTCACGTTGTTCACCATGTCCAGGTAGGTGCGGCCGGCGGTCGACATCAGGTAATGCCGCTTGCCCCGCTCGATCTGAGGGGGTGTGCGATAGTAAAACTCTTGCACGGGAGCAAAACTTGCGTCGCGTCGCGACAGTAGATCGCCGGCCTCCGGCACCTCCACAGCGGTCAGCCCGAGCAGCGGTCGCGGGTCGCGGGTCAGCGCCAACCAACCCGGCGCCAGCTCGGACCGCGTGAACAGCGGCGCCGCGGGTGCACCGACCGGCCGCACACCGACCTGCACCCACATGCCCGCGGGCGTGTCCGTCAGTGGCTCACCGGCACGCACACTGCCCGACGCCACCACATGTGCACCCGAAAGCGTCAACTCGAAATCAGCGCCCCGCAAGGTGAGGCCGTCATCCGCGATCACCTCGCCGTCCCAGGGGGCGACAAGCGGTGTCGAAGAAGCCGCCCAGATGCTGACGCCGGTCGCCACGACATCGGGGCTTTCCTGGCTGAGCTTGCGGGTCCGGCTCAGCCGCGCCTGACCGTACTGGGTGACGACGAGCCGGGCGCCGTTTTGCACTGCCGCCCTGGCTAATTCATCCTCGACTTCCGCGTCCAGGGAGCCGTCGTCCGTGAACGCGGAGTCGTACACGTCGGACGTGGTCGCCAGGTCGAGCGTCACCACCGCGGCGGGGTCCACGTCGACGAGGGAGCCCGCTACAGGCCCCGGCGGTGTGGCGAGACCGAGGTCGGCCTTTATCACTTCGGTCATCACGTCGATCGGAACGGACGTCGCCTGCTCGAACATCCGCCACTCGCCGCCGGACTGCTCGGTGAGATAGGGGTTGTCGGGGTCGAGGCTGGCCTGCTGCGCACCGCTGACGATGAGCACCGCGGTGCGCAGCACCAGCAGGGGCCACAACGCGTCCACCTCCGCCGTGCTGAGCGGCCGGATGGCGTGAAATGCCCGCACCGCAGGCAGGATCGAGATCGGTTCGCTGCCAGGGTGGCCCAGCGCCGACGAGGCTGTGATCGCCAGCTCGGACACGGCCCAGCTGTCGGACAGGTCCCCGAAATCGATGACCCCGTCTGGAACAGGCGAGCCACCGGCCGACCGCGAAACCACGACGTTCGCGTCGGTGAGATCCAGATGCACGGCCT
>JBKOYU010000846.1:0-5492 GCA_046725575.1 Actinomycetota bacterium
GTGCCCAATCTCGTGCCCGATGACCGCGCCGATACCGCCATAGTTGGCGGCGTCGTCGGCCTCGGCATCGAAAAACGGCGGCTGCAGAATCGCTGCGGGAAAGACGATTTCGTTCATGCCGGGGTTGTAGTAGGCGTTGACGGTCTGCGGTGTCATGAACCACTCGTCGCGGTCCACCGGACCGCCGAGCTTGGCCAATTCGCGGTCGTAGTTCACCTCGCAGCCGCGGCGGTAGTTGCCGTACAGGTCGCCGCGCTCGATGACCAGCTTCGAGTAGTCCCGCCACTTGGCGGGATAGCCGATTTTCGGGGTGAACTTGTCCAGCTTGGCCAACGCCTTCTCACGCGTCTGCGGCGTCATCCACTCGAGATCGTTGATGCTGACGCGGTACGCCTCGCGCAGATTGGCGACCAACTCGTCCATGCGCGCCTTGGCATCCGGCGGGAAGTGCCGTTCGACATACAGCTTGCCGACCGCATCGCCCATGAGGCTCTCCACCACCGACACGGCGCGCTTCCAGCGATCGCGGATCTCCTCGGTGCCGCTCAACCGGCGGCCGTAGAACGCGAAGTCCTCGGCCACCAGGTCGTCGGTCAGCAGGGACGCGCGAGAGTGAATGAGCCGCCAGCGGGCCCAGGCCTTCCAGCCCTCGAAGTCCTCACCTGACCACGCCGCGGCGAAGGCGGTGAGGTAATCCGGCTGGCGCACAACGACTTCCGCGACCGCTTCCGGCGTCGTGCCCAGCGCGGTGACCCAGCCTGCCCAGTCGAAGCCCGGCGCCTCGGCCGGCAGGTCGGCGAACTTGCGCAGGTTGTAGGTGAGGTCGGCGTCGCGGCGTTTGACAACGTCCCAGTGTGCGGCGGCCAGCTTGGCCTCAAGCGCGACGATCCGCGCGGCCGTCTCGGAGTGGTCGCCGCCATACACAAGCGCGAACATCGCGGCGATGTGCTGCGGATAGGCCGCCAAGATCTCCGCGTGCTGCTCCTCGCGGTAGTAGCTCTCGTCGGGCAGGCCAAGTCCGGACTGGTTCAGGTGCACCAGGTAGCGCGTCGAGTCCTTGGAGTCGGTGTCGACGTAGACACCGGTGCCGCCGCCGACGCCGGTGCGCTGCAGCGCGCCAACCGCCGCCGCCAACGCCTCCGGGGTTTCCGCGGCGTCGATGGCGGCCAGCTCGTCGAGCAGGGGTTGCACTCCGCGCTCGGCCACGGTCTGCTCGTCCATGAAGCTGGCGTACAGGTCGCCGATGCGCTGCTCGTCGGTGCCTTGCGAGGCGTCCGACGCCGCCGCCTCGATGATCAGGTCGCGGACCTGCTCCTCGGCGCGGTCGTAGAGCGATCGGAACGCGCCATCGGTCGCGCGGTCGGCCGGGATTTTGTATTCGGCCAGCCAGCGGCCGTTGACATGGCCGAACAGATCGTCTTGGGGGCGGGCATCGGAGTCGACGTGGGAGAGGTCGATACCGGAGCGAATGGCTTCTACCGTCACGCCCACATCCTTCCAGAAGGCCGGAAGTGACCATCGACGGCGCAGGTGGCGTAGGCCGTACAGGCGGTGCGGGCGCGCCCGGTACCCTCACGCCCATGCCCGACGACGAGCGCACGCCGGACCATGAAGACGACGGTCCCGTCTTCACCGGCTTCGGCATCGGCTCGGCGGTCCTCGGCGTCCTCGCGGTCGCGGCCATCGCGCTGGGCATCCTGATCTGGACCCAGCACCGCAGCGATGTCGACGAACTCCACTGCCGCGTCCGCATCATGCGGGCCGCCGCCGACTGGACGAGCGTGCTGATCAACATGAACAAGGACAGCGTCGAGGCGGACCTGACCAAGCTGCACGAGGGCACCGTCGGTCAGCTCAACGCCGACTTCGACGCGGCCGTCGAGCCCTACCGCAAACTGGTGCAAACGCTGCAAGCGAAAACCACCGGTCAGGTCGACTCGGTCGCGGTGGAGTCGATCCACCACGCGCAGCCCGGCCCGAACGGCGCACCCCCACCGCCCCAGCAGCAGCCCGAACTGGAGGCGTCCGCGTCACGCACCGACACCGTGATGGTGGTCGCGACGTCGATCAGCGAGAACGCCGGGGGCGGCAAGCCGCAGACCGTGCGCTGGACGCTTCGGCTGGATGTCTCCGATGTGGACGGCAAGCTGCTGATCTCTCGGCTGGAGCCGATCCGTTGAGAAACCGTTGGCGCGTACTGGCTTTCGACATCCTGGCGCCCATAGCCGCCGTGGTCGCACTGGTCTACATCGGCATGGTGCTGGCCTGGCCGCTGTGGTGGGTGTCGGCCTGTTCGGTGCTGTGCCTGCTGATCGTCGAGGGCGTCGTCGTCAACTTCGTTCTCGCGCACCGCGATTCGGTCACCGTCGGCACCGACGACGACGGTCCAGGACTGCGGCTGGCCGTCGTTGCCGTCGCGACGGCAGGCTTAGTAGCCGCGGTAGTGGTCGGCTTTACGCAATGGACGATGCCCGACCACACAATGAACAACGACACCACCGAGGTCGTCGGCATCGCCAGCAGCGTCTCGGAGGCCTCAGCGACGTTCACACCGCAAAGCCCCACCGCGTCTATCGACCGGGCCATGGCGATGATGTCACCCAAGAGCGCCGAGGCCTTCAAGAATGGAATGGCCAATGTGGCAAAGGATTTGACGAGCAAGAACATCTCCGCCCAGGCGAACACCGTCTCGGTGGGCGTCGAGGCGATCGGGCCTGACGCCGCCAGCGTCGCAGTGATCCTGCGCGCAACGCAGAACGCACCCGGCAAGCCGACCGACACCGCGGTGCTTGCACTTCGGGTTCAACTCTCCAAGTCTGACGGGCGCTGGCTGGTCGACGACGTGTCGCCGATCCACTCTCGCTAACGGAGCAAGCGGGCGTGGTCGACCTTCAGGCATCGGTCCATCACTACCTGCAGGCCAGCCGCCTCTCCGTCGCGCGCCACCTGCTCGTGCCACAAGCCGAGCTGTAGCCACAGGACCTTTGCGCCCACCCTGATGGTGTCCTCGAGCACCGACGGCAGATACTCATGACGGCGGAACACGTCGACGAGATCCGGCACCACAGGCAGGTCCGCCAGCGAGGGGTACACAGGGGTGCCCGCGATTTCGCTGATCGTCGGGTTGACCAGATAAAGGTCGTATGCGCTAAAGGATTTCAAGTAGCTCCACACTTCGTGGCTGGCCCGCAGGGGGTTGGCCGATGCGCCGACGATGGCGACGGTGCGGGTCTCGCGCAGGATCTGCTCAATGTCCATCGACGTTTCCTATGCCCGCGCCAGAATCCGAGACGCCAACTCCTGGGGCCGGCTCAGCGCGATCAGGTGCCCGCCCGGCATCACCTCGAGCTCCAGGCCGAGCCGCGAGCGCACCACCCGCCGCTGAAACTCGAGCGGAAACAACCGATCGTCGCGACCGACGATCACCCGGGTTGGCCCGTCGGGCCAGTGGTCGAGCGGCCAGGGCTGCCCGAACGGCGTGTCGGACTGCCGCGGCTCCCCCTGGCGGAACGCCTCCTCGCGTACCGCCGCGGGTACGTCGTGGAAGAAGTCCTCGATCGGATCGAACTTCGGCACCACTTGATCGTGACCCGTTGCGGCCCACCATTGCCCGGGCGATTCGCCGGCCGCAGGCACCATCGGGTTGACCAACACGATCGACGCGACCGGCACCCGCGAGGCTACTATCGGCGCGGTGAACGCGCCCATCGACTGGGCGACCAGAACCAGCGGATCGGACGCACCGGCAATCGCAGTACAGACCGTGTCGGCATAGGTGGTCAGGTCCGCGGAATCGTCGTCGGCGGGCAGATCAATCGCGATCGCGTCGGGCAACAGCGGCGCAACGCGATGCCAATACCAGGCGCTGCCACCAGCCCCCGGGATCAGCGCGTACGTCATTCCTAGTGGCGCTGGTTCCGCATCTTGGCGAACCGGTCGGACAGTCGGCGCATCCGGATCATCAACGATGCGGGCGGACTCGTCTCCCCGGCCAGATATGCCGCGAAATCCTTGCTCGGAACGCCGATGCGGGACGCGAACTCGTCCTGGCCCAGACCCGATCGCTCCAGCAGCGACTGCACATGGCGGCCCACCTCGGCGCGTTCGTTGGCGTCCAGGTGCTCGCGGGTGCGAATGAGCACCTCCGACAGCGCCTTGGAAACCCCGTATGGCCGTGCGGTTTCCAACACTTCCTCGACCTGCCGCGCGGTTCGCCCGTACGGATCACGTTTGATCGCGACGACGATGCGCTGCCAGACCGTCAGGTCATCCGTCTCCAGCGCCGCCCGGATCGCGGAGGTCGGCCAGAACTCCACCGGCCTGTCGTCGATCGGCCGCCGGCGGCCCTGCGTCGGCGCCGCGGCTCGGTTCGGGCCCGCGACCGCGTCGCGGCGCCCATCCCGAGTATCGGGGGCCAACGTCACCTCGCCTCCTCGAGCATCGCTACCGCTACCGATAGGCACCGCTCCCTGACCTTGGCCCAATCAGCCTCCGCCTCAGGGCCCGACATCCTGGTGTCGTGCTCGTCCAACGGTTGCGGATCCGCCAGGCGGCGTACCAACTGGGTGGCGACCCACTGTTTCCTTGAGCGGTCTCCACAGTAATACCGGTCCATTGACGCCAGCACCACTGCGGCGGTGTGAGTCTCCATCACGTCGACCAATTCGGCAAACTCAGCAAAATCCCTGGTGGTGTTTCGGCACATGACGAGGTAACTCTTGAGCCGCAGCGTCTCCGCACCGGTCGGGATCTGCAGCCGGTCGCCCGTTGGCAGCTGGACGTTGGTGGTCTCCACTGGGCTGCTCCGCTCCACCGGTGACCGTTCATGGTCGGCCTCGGTCTCCAGCGCGTCGAGCGCGACCGAGAGCCGGCCCCGCCAGATGGTCACCGGATGCACCCCGGGCAGGCTCGGCGGTCCGGCCTTGCCTGCCCCGTTCGTCGAGCCGTTCGATGCGCCGTTGCGGTGCGCACGACCGTTGGCGTGGCCGTTCGCGAGGGCGCCCACCGGTTCGAGCGGCGGCATACAGCCGCCGAGCGCCAACGGATCGGCGACGGTAATCGTATTGGGGGCAAGGCTTTTCAGCCTGGCCGCGGACTTGACCACCATGCGTAGGTCGGAACCTGACGGCCCCAGCGACGAGATGTCGTCGGGGATGATGACCAGGTCGGGCATGTCGACCTTGGGCAGCGGCTTCTCGAAGTCCACCGACGGGAGGATGCGGGCCAGCCAGCGCGGCAGCCACCAGTTCCATTCGTCGAACATCGCCATCAGCGCGGGCACCAACACCAGCCGCACCACGGTCGCGTCGACCGCGATCGCGACCGCACACGCGACACCCAGCTGGGCGACCAACGGCATGCCCGCGAACGCGAACCCGATGAACACCGCGATCATGATCAGCGCGGCGCTGGTGATCGTGCGGGCGCTGGTGCTCACCCCGTACGCGACGGCGTCCCGAGTGTTGTTGGTCTGAAGGAACCGCTCGCGGATA
>JBKOYU010000635.1:0-2475 GCA_046725575.1 Actinomycetota bacterium
GAATGCGACATCTTGTTGCTCCAGAACCGATCTCAGCAGCCGCAGCGACTCATCGAAGACGGCGGCGCGCTCGCCTTCCGGCACCACGAAGATCTCCCGCTCCGCCGGAATCGCCGACCGCAGACCGAACACCGGGAGCACTCGCTTGGGTGCCAGACCGGCCAGCGACGCCAGCTGTTTAGCCACCAGTACGGGATGACGGCCGGGAAGCACCGCGACAGATGTGCCGACCTTCAGATTTGTCGTCCGGGCCAGCGCATAGGCCATCCCGACGAACGGATCGACCGCTTTGGAGTACACCAGTTCGGAGAACCACAGCGAATCGACACCGGTCGCCTCCAGATGGTCGACAATGCTCGCCAGTTGTTCCGGACCTGTATCCGCACCCAGCCCGATGCCGAACCGAATCTTCACGTCTACCTCCAGGCCCCTTCGCCGATCGTACGGAAACTGCCGCCATGGGCCTTGTGCCCGGTTGCGCAACGGGCCAGAGTGAAAAAATGAGGGAACCGTGGATCCGGGGCTGTGTGGTCCAGCGGATCATGTTTCGTGGCGGTCTGGTGCTCAACCTCGACGACAACGAGCTCGTCATCCCGCTGCCCTTTTACCTCACCCTGCCGAAGACCGCACGAGACGACGAAGAGGCGGTGCTCATCGATCCGAAGGCCGCGCGCGCCGTAGAGCGCGCGTTGTTCGACTTCGCTGGTTCGACGTGCACCCACGCGAGCTGGGATGAGGACGGCAGCCTGCATCTAGGGTTCTCGGACGGCCATGAGATCCACGCACACAGCGACGAGCGCCGCACGGCGTGGGAGCTCTACGGCAAGCACCACGGCTATGCGGCCTGCCTGGCGCACGGCCAGGTGCACGTCGTCAGGCACGACCTGCCGGAGGACGAATCCGCTGAGCGTTAGCGGTGCAGCAGGGCCCGCATCTGGGTGAATTTGAACAGCCCCTGGCGTCCGGCGATCGGCTCGTAGGCCTGCACCTGGTCGGCGACGAACGCCGCGCGATCCCGCTCGGGCAGCCGGGCGGTCCACGCTGTCGACCCCACCGAGCACCACCGGGAGAACGCCTCGCGTGAGCCGAAATCCCATTCGCGATCCGTGACGGTGACCGCGTCGAGCGTCAGGCCGGCCGATGCGGCCAGCTCGCCGTATGCCGCCGGGTCGACGTGTATGTACGGCGCCGCGAATCCGTCGAACCACCGCGCCCACCGCGGGCTTTGACACACCGTCATGGTCGTCGCCTCGAGGCTGGTTCGGGGTCCCGCACACACCATCTGGATCAGCGCTCGGCCGCCGGGGCGCAGCACCGTGGCGATCTCGCCGAGCGCCGGCCGCTGCTCGGGAACCCAATGCAACGCGTTGAACGACACCACGGCATTGAAGAATTCGGCGAACGGCAACCGGCGGGCATCGGCCACGACGAACCAAGGTCCCGACTCGGTCGCCTCCGCGCCGCCGTACGCCGTCTCGACCATCCTCGGTGAGGCGTCGACCCCGACCGCGCAACCGTCGCGCACCATGCCGGCCACCGCACGGGTCAAGTAGCCGTCACCGCACCCGACATCGAGCACCCGCTCGGCTGCTCCGAATTGCAGGGCCGTCAGGGCCTCGGCCGCCATGGCGCGTTGCAGGCTGCTGATATCGGCGTAGTCGCGGCCGCTCCAATCGGGCACGTCACAGAGTTAACGCGAAATGTGGTTCGGCGACAGGCTGCTTGCGAATAATGTGCTTGCGATGAGATCACGACTGGTCGCCCTGGCCGCGATGGCGATGCTACTGGCGACGTCGGGCTGCGGCGATGAGTCGACGTCGCCGCAACCATCGGCCCCCAGTCCCTCGGCCTCGTCGGAGGCCGCAAAGCCAATGAACGATGCCCTCGCGCAGCGGCTCGACGCCGCGGTCAACCAGGCGATGACGGCGGCGGGCGTCCCAGGGGCGATCATCGGTATTTGGGGGCCCGACGGCGACTATCTCCGCGGGTTCGGAGTGGCCGACAAGACGACTCGCGCACCGATGAAGACCGACTTCTACAGCCGAATCGGCAGTGTGACAAAGACATTCACGGTGACAGCCATCCTGCAACTGGCCGATCAAGGCAAGCTCGGTCTCGACGATTCGATTGCAGAATTCGTCGACGGGGTGCCGCTGGGCGACAGGATCACGCTGCGCCAGCTCGCCAGGATGCAAAGCGGGCTGTTCAACTACAGCGCGTCACCGGAGTTCCAGCAGGCGATGTTCGCCGACCCGCGCCGACCGTTCACTCCGCGTGAATTGCTGAACTACGCGCTGGCGCAGCCGAATCAATTCCCGCCCGGCGAGGGGTTCGAATACTGCAACACCAACACGATCTTGCTCGGTCTGGTGGTGCAGAAGGTCAGCGGACAACCGCTGCACTCCTACATCCATGACCAGATCCTGGCCCCATTGGGCATGAGCGACACCAGTTTTCCGACCACCAATGCATTCC
>JBKOYU010000206.1:0-9783 GCA_046725575.1 Actinomycetota bacterium
GCACTGCATCGTGATGTAGAACTGGTCGCCGACCACGCCCTGCAAGAACTGAATGTTGTAGTTCTTACTGGCCTTCGGCGGTGCGGTAACGGTGGTCGCCGCTGCCTCCTGGGTGGCCCCGTTCGACGTCTCGCCTGCGCCACTCGACTGTGGCTTCGACGATGTGCAGGCTGGGAGGTTGAGGACTACCGCTCCCAATGCTCCCGCGACCAGCATTACGCGCTTACGGTTCACTGGCTTTCCTTTCGTTCGCACCTCGTTGGGACCTTCTTCGTTTGAAAAGGCCTCGAGACTTCGCGCTGCGCATGGCCGCCGCGCGGCGCGACTGGTCGACGTACACTGCCGCGATGAGCACCGAGCCGACCGCGACGCCCTGCCAGAACGGCTGCACGCCGATGATGACGAACCCGGACTGCAGCACGGCCGGGATGAACAGGCCCACTACGGTGCCGAAAATCGTTCCCTCGCCGCCGAATATCGATGTGCCGCCGATGACCACCGCGGCGATCACGTTGAGGTTCGTCAGCGACTGCCCGGCGATCGTCGTCGTGCCATACTGCGCCAGCGACAGCAGCGCCCCGACGCCGGCCAGCGTGCCGGCCAGCGCATAGACGAGCACGAGGTGACGCGTCACCTTGATACCGGTGCGGCGGGCCGCCTCCTCGTTGGAGCCGATGGCGTAGGTGTAGCGGCCGAACCTGGTCTTGTGCAACAGGATTCCGCCGAGGACGATGATCACCAGCGCCACAAACGGCAGCCCGGGAATGCCCAAGACCTTTGTGTAGGCGCTGAAGTCCGTCAGCTCGCTGGGCACCGCGCGGATGTCGATGCCGCCGGTGAGCACCTGCGCCAGGCCCAGCGCGATGGAGAGTGTGCCGAGAGTGACGATCAAGGCGGGCACCTTGGCCAGTGCGACCAGTACCCCGTTGAAGACGCCCCACGCCATGCCGCCGACCACCGCGACGACCAAGCCGGCAAGGGCCACTCCCGGTCCTGCGCCGCCCATGGCCTCCATCACCTTGGCCGACACCACCGACGAGAACACCAGCACCGAGCCCACCGACAGGTCGATGCCCGAGGTGATGATGACGAACGTCATGCCGACACCGAGCACGGCCCACACCGCGACGTTCTGCGAGATCAGCGAGAAGTTGCCGGTCGAAAGGAAGCGGTCACCGGCGATGACGGTGAAGAACAGGCAAATGGCGATCAGGACACCGAGGATCCAAAACGCCTGCAGCCCAACGATGCGCTTCCACGGCGACTGCGACGGCTCAAACTCGTCGGCCTCCCCGGTGGCGACGGCAGGTTGATTCGCCAGCGTGCTCATGCCGCGCCCTCCCTGGTGTCGAGCGCCCCGGTCATCGCGCCCACCAACGTCTCGACGGTCGTGCCCTTCCCGGGATAGGTCGCAACCCGCTTGCCGAGCCGCAGCACCTGGATGCGGTCGCACACCTTGAGTACCTCGGGCATCGAGTGGCTGATGAACACCACCGCGATTCCCTTGTCGCGCACACGCTTTACCGACTCCAGTACGTTCTTGGTCTGCACCACGCCAAGCGCGGCGGTCGGCTCGTCGAGGATGACGACCTTGTCGGCCCAGGCGATCGCCCTGGCGATGGCGATGCCCTGGCGCTGCCCGCCGGACATCGAGCCGACGGGTGAGTTCAGGGATCGCACCGTCGCGCCAAGCTCTTTGAACGACGCGGCGGCCTGGCTGCGCATCTCCTTCTCGTCCATGAAGCCGAAGCGGCCGAGGATGCCCTTGCGCGGGATCTCCCTGCCGAGGAAGACGTTTTGCACCGGGTTGAGGTGCGGCGCCAGCGCCAAGTCCTGATACACGACCTCGATGCCGAGGTCGGCCGCCTGCCGCGGGCTCGCGAGGTAAATCTGCTTGCCCTCGAAGTAGATTTCGCCGTCGTCGAGTTCAAGGTTGCCCGACAGCGCCTTGATGAGCGTCGACTTGCCCGCGCCGTTGTCGCCGATCAGCCCGACGACCTCGCCGGGGCTGATGTCGAAATCGGCGCCGTCCAGCGCGCGAACGTGGCCGAAGCTGCGCGAGATGCCCCGCGCCTCCACCAGTGCGGTCATGCGGTGCCTTCCGTGGTCGGTGGCCAGGTGGTGCCCGGCCGGCAGACGAGCAGCCGGGCGTCGCCGTCGATGTGCCAGTCACCGGATGCGGCGGGGACGACGAGCGTCTGCCCGCCAGTGACGTCGAGCGGATTGCCGTTGGTCGCCAAAAGCGTTCCGGCTCCGGACAGCACCACCGCGACGGCGAATCCTGCGGGCATGTCGACGCCCGGGGTCAGCAGGTCCATGCGGAAATACGGCGCGGCATCGTCCGGCAGCACCTCGACCAGGCCGGCAGCGTGGGCACCGGCGTGCCGAGTCAGAGCGGAGACATCTGCAACGGGCGCGGTGTCGACGGCCGACAGCGCCACGTCGCGTTCGAGGCCGAGGAAGATCTCGTCATCGGAGGCCGTAGTGTTGGTGCGCTCCAACAGAATTGACTGATCGGTGGGTTCCTGCGCCTCCACCAGCAGGATGCCCTCTCCGATCGCATGCGGAGTACCGCCGGGCACCAGCACGCCGTCGCCGGGCCGCACCGGGATCCGGTGCATGAGCCCCAGCATCGCCTCCACGTGCTGCGCCTCGACGAGCGCGGCGAGCCGGTCACCGTCGACGTTCTCGCGCCAGCCCACCCACACCGCGGCGTCGTCGCCGGCCTGCAGGATGTACCACGCCTCCGTCTTGCCGTAGGCGCATCCGAGATGCCGCGATGCGAATGCCCGGGTGGGGTGCACGTGCACGGGCAACCGTTGCCCGGCGTCCAGCAGCTTCACGAGTACACCGGTGTCGCCTGCCGCGCCGTCGTCGCGGCCGAGCCACCCGCACGGATCTGATCGGACCGCATCCCGTAGCAGTGTGCCGTCGGCAAGAAGTGCGGGGCCGAGGCTCGGCTCCCCGAAACGCGCGACGGTCGCACCGATCCACTCCTCGGGCGAGCGCTCACCGACCGGCGGCAAACCGCGCCAAGCGGCCAGCGCCTTCCCGCCCGCGTACCAGTGCGATACGACATTGGGCGGCAGGAGCTGTGGATGCACAGGCACCTGATCCGGCCCTCCTCGTCTGTTACTTGGATCACGCTGCGATTGGCCTGTGCCGGACAGTACGCCACATTCGCGGCTATGTCACCGGTGTCAGAGGATTCGACCCCACGCCGTCTGACATCGGTGACATACTGGCCGCAATCGAACGAGGAGGGACGCTCGATGGCGACCATGCGCGACGTTGCTCACCGTGCCGGGGTGAGCGCCAAAACCGTCTCGCGCGTAGTCAACAACGACCGCTACGTCTCGGCCGACGTGCGCGAACGGGTCGAGCGCGCAATCGACGAACTGCAGTACGTGCCCAACATGCTCGCGGTCACCTTCCGGACAGGTCGCGACGCCGCGATCGGCGTTGCGGTACCCGGCGTGGCCGACCCCTTCTTCGCCAGCATCATCGGTGCCGTCGAACGCGAGGCGAGCCGGCGCGACGTCGCGGTCATCGTGACCAGCGTCGGCTGGGAGCCGTCGCACGAGCAGCGGTCCATCGAGGCGGTGTTGAAGCGCCAAGTTGCGGGCATGATCATCTGCCCGGTCGGCCGCGACATGTCGTACCTGCGTGCGTGGCAGAAGCGCACGCCGCTGGTGTTCGCCGATCGTGAACCCGGGCGGTTGACCGCAGATGCCGTGGTGCAGGACGACGTCGGTGGCGGGTGCGAAGCAACCCAGCACTTGATCTCGCACGGGCACCGCACCATCGCCTTCATGGGCGACGACGCCGTCACTGGACACTTGCGCCTGAAGGGCTGGCACCAGGCGCTGGGTGAGGCGGGACTTCCGCACGGCAGTGACCTCGTACATGTCGGTGATGTCGACACAGCCACGTTGACGACCGCGCTGCGGCGCATGCTCGAGGCGCCTGACCCGCCAAGCGCGGTGTTCTCCTCGAACGCGCGCTGCACCATCGCGCTCGTGTCGGCGCTGCAGGCATTGCGCCGCAAGGACATTGGGCTGGTTGGCTTCGGCGACTTCCCGACGGCTGCTGCGCTCAAGCCCGCCGTCACGGTGATCCACCAGGACGGCGACGCGATGGGACGATTCGCCGCCGACCGGCTCTTCGCCCGGCTGGACCAGCCCACGCGGCGGCTGCGGCGGCGGACCGTTCTGCCCGTTTCACTGGTGACCCGCACTTCGTGCGCGATGCCCGGTGAGAAGGTGCGCACCGGACACGGACACATGGTGAGTGACATCGGCGCGTGAGCGGCCTTCCCGCGGTGCTGTTGTCGGGCGCGCCGGCGTCGGGCAAGAGCACCCTCGCACGCCTCATCGCCCGTCAGATACGCGCGGCGGTGATCGACCAAGACGTCGCCACCGGCCCACTCGTCAGCGTGGTGCAACGGCTCATCGGGGTCGACGATCTCGACGACCCGCGGCTGGCCGGGCTGACCAGGGAACCGCGCTACCGGGTGCTGCTCGACCTCGCCGTCGACAACCTCTTCGCCGGCACGCCGGTGGTATTGGTCGCGCCGTTCACCGCCGAACGCTCCCAGCCGGCGGCCTGGTCGGCCACGCATGACCGGCTGACGACCGCGGGTGGCACGCCGCTGATGGTCTGGCTGCGCCTCGAACCCGCAGAAGTCGTCCGTCGGTTGCGAGCACGCGGCGCGGCGCGCGACGCGGCGAAGCTCACCGACGAAGCCGCATATCTGGCCCGCATGTCGACAGCCTGCAGCCCACCCGTCGTCCCCCACCTCGCCCTCGATGCCACCCTGCCGCCCGAGGTCTTGGCCGGCACCGTGCTCGACGCGCTTCCGTCAGTGCCGAACGTTCCTTACCGCTCGAAATTTCGGCGGTTTTTCGAGCGGTAAGGAACGTTCGGCAGTTCCCTGTGTAGTTGCCATCGATGGCACAACCCTGGCATGCTGTGTGCCATCGATGGCACAACCCGGGGAGGCGCGATGGCGAAGAGCATCCTGCGCGACGTCGCCGTGGTGGCCGGGGTGAGCCTGCGCACGGCTTCGCGCGTGCTCAATGACGACCCCAGAGTCGCGGTCGCCACCCGCGCCCGGGTGCAGCAGGCCATGCGCGACCTGAGATACACGCCCGACTCGATGGCACGTTCCCTGCGGGCGGGCACCGACACCGCCGTTGGCATGGTCGTCGAGTCGGCCGCCGACCCGTTCTTCTCGGCGATGGTGGCCGCCGTTGAGCGAGCGGTTAGCGGCAAGTCGGTGCTCGTCGCCTCGACACACGGCGACGCCGCCCGCGAGCGCGACGTCGTCGCTCAGATGTTGTCGCGTCGAGTCTCAGGCTTGCTGTTGGCACCCACCGCCGGCGACCACGACTGGCTGCAGACCAACACGCCGCTGGTGCTCGTCGACCGCAGCGCCCCCGGCCTCGACGCAGACGTCGTGGGCATCGACGACGAAGCCGCCACCGCAGAGGCCGTCCATCACCTCATCGCCCACGGCCACCGGCGAATCGCGTACATCAGCGACCATCCGCTCGTGCCGACGTCACGGGCCCGGCTGGCCGGATACCGGCGAGCCGTGGCCGCGCACGGACTCGACGCCCATCCACGGTTCGTGCGCGCCGACTGCCCTGACGCCGCAGCCGCGGCCGCAGCGACACGAGACCTCCTGGCAGGCAATGACTCCGACAGCCCGACCGCGTTGCTGAGCGCCGCCACCCGCTGTTCGCTCGGCGTCGTGCCGACCCTGCACGCTCTTGGCCGAACCGATATCGCAATGGTCTGCTTCGGCGACTTCGCAATGGCCGACCTGCTGCAACCCGGCGTCACGGTCATCGATCACTCGGCCGAGGCCGTCGGCGCGGCGGCCGCCGCCCGGCTGGCCGAGCGGATCGCCCATCCCGATCTGCCCGCGTCGAGCATCCACGTCCCCGTGCGGCTGATCCCGCGCGGCTCCGGAGAGTTGCGGCCGTGACACGGGAGGCCGTGATTGGCGTCGACTTGGGCACCACGATGTCGAAGGCGTTGGTGCGCACGCCAACTGGCGACCAGTTGGCGCTCGTCGAGGCGCGCACGCCGTGGGCGACCACACCGGACGGCGGCACCGAGACCAGTGCCGAACGCTTTGTCGACCTCTCGATCGACCTACTGCACCGCGCCTACGAGCGAGCCAGCGCCGGTGCGTCGCTGCAGGTGTGCGCCGTCGCCGTCGCGGGACTGGCCGAAAGCGGAGTACTGCTCGACGGCGCCGGCATGCCCCGGACCCCCGTCGTCGCATGGTTCGACCGGCGCGGCACTCAGCAGATCGATTCGATTTTGCTGCGCAACAACGGCTTTGCGTCCCAGTTCGTACGACGAACCGGGTTGCCGTGGGACTGCCAGGCAAGCGTCGCCAAGCTGCTGTGGTTCGTCGACGGCGGACTCGAGCTCACGCCCGCCCACCGTTGGCTGAGCATGCCCGAATACGTCGTCTACCGGCTCGGCGGTGAGCTTGTGCACGAACCGTCGCTGGCGTCGCGCACCGGACTGCTTGACCAGGCGACGGGCGCACCGTGGGCCGACGGCGCCGTCGAGCTCGGCCTGCCACCTACGCTGCTCCCGGCCCGTCAACCCGATGCCGAAAGCGTCGGCACGCTGCAGCATGCCGGATTGCCGAAGGCGCTGCACGGCGCCGCGCTCCTGGTGGGCGGCCACGATCACCCGGTGGCAGCCGTCGGAGTCGGAGCGACTGGCGCCGGGGAACTGGTCAACTCCACTGGCACGGCCGACGTGCTCGTGCGGTCACTGCCGGGTGTGCTCACCGACGAACAGCGGGAACAGCTTGTGGGACATGGTATCTCGGTCGGATTGCATGTGCTGCCCGATACCAGCTCGCTCATCGGTGGCGTCCGCGGCGGACTCTTGCTTCGCCGCGTCCTCGGGCTGCTCGGTGTGAACACAGCGACGCGGAGAGAGGCGCTCGACCGCGCCGCGCTGGCTGTGGGTCCGCTGCCGGCCGGGCTTGACGTTTCCGGCGCCGGACCGACCGGCGACGACGTGGTCCTGCGCGTGCGCGACGGCGCCGACCCCGCAATGGTTTGGGCCGCCGCCACCCGCTACACCGCACGCGAGACCCGGACCCTGCTCGACCTGATCGAGGCCATCGTCGGCCCGCATACGCGCGCGGTCGCGAGCGGCGGCTGGACGCGGATGGCCAGCGTGCGAACAGCGAAGTCGGCCGTGATCAGCCACCTGACGTTTTCCGACCTGCCCGAGCCCGTCGCCGCCGGCGCAGCAGTGCTGGCACAGCGAGCACGCCCCATGTGTAAGGAGACAGCATGACGACCCAGTCCACCACGCGCTCACTGGCCGACATCGCCACGCCAGAGGGGGTGTTCTCGATCATCGCGATGGATCAGCGAAACACGTTGCGGCGCATGTTCAGCGCCGTCGGCGTCGAGGCCACCGACGATGACATGGTCGAGGCGAAGGCGGACGTCGCACGCGCCCTCACGCCGCTGGCGAGCGGCATCCTGTTCGACCCGACCTACGGCGTGCCCGCGGTCACCGGTACCGGCGCGCTCGCCGAGACGTGCGGCCTGCTGGTCGCCTCCGAGCCGGCCGAACGCGGCAAGCTGGGCGTGGAACCGGTCACCCGCCGCGACCCGAATCTGGACTCGCGGTGGGTGCTGGCGCAGGGCGGCGACGCCAACAAATTCTTCGCGCAGTTACGGGTCGACCGGCCCGCGCCGCCGCCCGGTAAGCCGGACCTGGCCGCGCAGTGCCTGCAGGCGGTGCGTGAGGTCGTCGCCGACTGCGAAGAGGTCGGCATCCCGTCGGTGATCGAGAACCTGGTGTACCCGTTCGAGGGCGAAGGCCTGTCCGGCAAGCGACGCGAGGACGCCATCGTCGAAGCCGCGCGGGCCCTCAACGAGATTGACTGTGGTCTACTGAAATTGGAGTACCCCGGCTCCCCCGCCGGCTGCCACCGTCTCGCCGAGGTGCTGGACCGGCCCTGGGCGGTGCTGTCGGCCGGCGTTCCGTTCGACGACTTCACGGAGGTGCTGCGGATCGCCTTCGATGAGGGCGGCGCCTCCGGCTTCATCGCCGGACGCTCGGTGTGGCGGGAGTCGTTACCGCTCAGCGGTGACCAACGTCAACGGTTCCTGGCCGATGTGGCCCGTCCGCGTCTGGAACGGCTCGTCGCCGTGGCCATCGACCGCGCCCGCCCGTACACGGAGTTTTCAGGCTGAGGTACCCGTCACGATGGTCGGCCGGGTCGGCGGCCCATGTTCGATGAGGGCGAGGACTGCGTCGACGTCGAGGTGTGCGGTGAGCAGGTCGGCCATGAGATCCAGCTGCCCGTCGCGACGCGCGGCGACGTCGACATCGCCGGCGACGACGAAGCCGGGCTTTCCGATTTCGGTCAACCACCGTCGACGAAAGTCGTTGTTGTCCAACAGCCCGTGCCAGTGCGTGCCGTACACGCTCTCCCGCCGGATGCCGACGCCCAGCCAGTCGTCCTCGGTAGATCGCGCGACCTGTCCGTGGTGGATCTCGTAGCCGCGCAGTCCAGAGTCGTGATGCCGCAACGTCTTGGCCGCCGCGAAGGCGATGTCGGCGTCGAGCAGGCCCAGGCCCTCGACACGGCCGGCCTTGGATTCCACCGGGTCGTCGATGCGTGTGCAGAGCATCTGGAAGCCGCCGCAGATGCCCAGCACCGGCTTGCCCTGCCCGGCGTGCGCGGCAATGCCGTCGGCCAGGCCGCGCTCGCGAAGCCAGCCAAGGTCGGGCACGGTCGCCTTGCTGCCGGGGATCACCACCACATCGGCGTCGGCAAGGTCGGCGGGGTTGGTCACCCACCGCACCAGCACGCCGGGCTCGCACGCCAGCGCCTCGACGTCGGTGGAGTTCGAGATGCGCGGCAACCGAATAGCGGCAACCCGCAGCCAGTCCCCGCCACGCGGCGGCTGCGGGTCCCCGACCACGCGGTGCGCGAGCACCGACACCGAATCCTCGGTGTCGAGCCACAGCCCGTCGCGGTAGGGAATGACGCCGTAGGTGGGCCTGCCGGTCAATTCGCGTAGCTGCTCGAGCCCGGGTGCGAGCAGGGCCGGGTCGCCGCGGAACTTGTTGACCACGAATCCGGAGATGAGTCGTTGGTCGTCGGGCTCGAGAACCGCGACCGTCCCGTAGAGGTGGGCCAGCAGCCCGCCGCGGTCGATGTCGCCGACAAGGATGACGGGCAGGTCCGCGGCACGGGCAAGTCCCATGTTCGCCAGATCGGTTGCCCGCAGGTTGATCTCGGCAGGAGAGCCGGCACCTTCACAGATCACGGCGTCGAATTCGCTTCGCAGCGACTGCAATTCGTCGGCTACGACCGTGGCGAGCTGCTCCCGGTGGGTGAAGTAGTCTTTGGCGCCCACGGCGTCGACGACCTGACCGCGCAGGACGAGCTGTGACGTGCGGTCGCTGCCGGGCTTGAGCAGGATCGGGTTGAACCGGATGCTGGGTGCCAGCCCCGCCGCGCGGGCCTGCATAGCCTGTGCCCGGCCGATCTCTCCGCCTTCGACGGTGACCGCCGAGTTGTTCGACATGTTCTGCGCCTTGAACGGCGCGACACGAATGCCCTTGCGGGCCAACAGCCGGCAGAGGCCGGCGACGACCATCGACTTGCCGGCATCCGACGTGGTGCCAGCAACCAACAGCGCGCCGCTTCCCCGCCGAGCTGGGCCCCCGCGCAAGCTGGGGAACGCAAAAGCCCCCATTTTCACGGCGTGTCGGGGC
>JBKOYU010000655.1:0-2909 GCA_046725575.1 Actinomycetota bacterium
GTACATCATCGTTGACCGTCCTTACGATACCCGCCAGGTCCCGGATGGTAGGACTGAAGCAATAAGGCGTATTCTCCAGCAGCAGTCGTGCGCCGGCCTGTTTGGCCAGCGGAATTAAATTACCCAGACTCTCGTACATCCACCCATAGGTTTTCTCGTGTGGAGGTGAAATCATAGGGCGTCTCGTGCCGGGGGATATCACAATTTCGGGGACATCCCACCCTGCAGCCAAGTCAATCACCGACTTGATGTGCTCAATACTTTTGAGACGCATATTTGCGCCAGGGCTAGCCAAATTGATGTCATATCCACCGGCATTCAGCGATCTGATTTTGGCGCCGTAGTCACTGAGTCTTGCATTAATGGCCGAGCGCTCCGACCTGGATATTTCGACCGGCCAACAATGTGGAGAGCTAATCGGAACTTCAAAAGTCTTATACCCATTGTCAACCAATTCCATGATCGCATCAATTGCCGTAGATGACCATAGATAGGAAAACGTACTAATAATCATGTAAAACGTCCCCTCAGTTGAAGTGACTGTTGAGAAAACTCATGCCGTGCATAACTCGATGTGAAAGTCGATCCGCCCTAAGGGAACGCGCCGTTGGCGAGCCAGACGGCTCGACGAGCCCAGGGCAATCACACCCCTTCTTGCCCAGTCGAGCCGCCACGGCTTCCTATGGAAAAGGGTGCCTACGGGGAACGCTTCGCCTCGCCGGTGGCCGACGAACTGCTCGAGAGCAGGTGCTCGCCTTCAAGTACCTCGGGGTCAGCAGGCGCCACGGTGGCACGGTCACCGCGGTCGCCGGTCTCCGGGAGCGTGGTGTAGACGACGAGGCAGAGCGCGACGATGACGGTCATGTAGATCGCGACGTACATGGGATGTCCGGCGCCGACGAACGCGGCGGCGATCAGCGGTGCGGTACCACCGAAGACGGCAATCACGATTTGGTGTGCGAAGCCGATGCCCGATACCCGTACCGAGGCTGGGAACAGTTCAGCTTGGATAGTCGGATACACCGACTGCCAGATGCCGAGAACGACCCACCCGGATGCCGAAACCAGAACATACACACCGAATCCCGGCTGGTTCAGCAGCATGAGCAACGGGTAGAAGAGCACGATCATGCCGATGGCACCGACGATCGGGAAGATCTTGCGGCGGCCGAGTCGATCCGAGAGCGCACCGCAGATCGGCACGATGATGACGAGCAGGGCTAGCCCGATCACGCTCCCGGCCATGGTCGAGCCCAGGTCCCGACCCGTGGTCAGCTTCGCGTAGGTAGGCAGGAAGGTCGCCCAGGTGTAGTAGGCCACGGCCGGGGCCGAGAGCGCCGCGGTCTGCAGAATAGCCTTCGGGTGGTCACGAAGCAGCTCACGCAGACGTGCTGGCGCGGACTTTTGATCGACGGCGGTACTTGCTTCGAACTCGGGGGTTTCGTCCGCGCGAAACCGCAGAATGAGGCCGACGATGCCGAGGATGCCACCCACCAGGAAGGGGATGCGCCAACCCCACGACGCGAGGTCGGCTTCGGACAGGGTTGCCGTCACGATTGCGGCGGCACCGGTCGCCGCGAGGGTCGCCAGACCGCTGGCCATGTTCGTGAACGAACCGTAGAGGCCCCTCTTGTTCGGGGGGGCATGCTCGACCATGAACGCGATGGCGCTCTGCTGTTCACTGCCGGCCGAGATGCCCTGGATGATGCGTGCCACCACGAACAGGACCGGTGCGGCGTAGCCGATTGTCGCGAAAGACGGTGTGAGGGCGATGATCAGGGAGCCGACCGCCATGCCGGAGATGCACAGCGTCAAGACGGTCCGTCGGCCGAAACGGTCGGCGAGCGGGGAGATGATGATTCCGCTCAGTGGACGTATGACGAAACCGATCGCGTAGGTGACAAGCGCTGCCATCAGGGATGCGAAGGCTGAGTCGCTGGGAAAGATCTGAGACGAGAACACCGCTGCCAGAAGGCCGTAGATGTACCAGTCGTACCACTCCACGAAGTGGCCGACCGTGCCGGCAAGCATGTTGACGGGGCGTCGTGGGTGGTCGAGCGCTTCGGGAAGACCCGAGGGGTTCGAGGTGCCGACGGCATCTACAGGGTTGGTCATGAGCTATCCTTACTGGCGGGTGTTGGGCGGTGGAGCACTCTTGGCGCGTAGCTGGATGCGGGCACGCCAAATCAAGCCTCGTGCAGGCTGTTTCACCAGATCTGACGTGACGTGTCAGATCGGGTGCCAATGACCTCCTTCTGGGTAGTTTTGATGGGCCTATGACTGTTGGACGAGGCTGCGGTGAGCCCTCATCGTTGAACCGCATTCGTTGCGTGGCTCGCCCATTGGCGGCCTTCTTGTTCTCGGGTCGGTAGCCCCGCGGCCTCGAGGATGTGGTCGAGCAGCCGCTGCGTCGCGACGGCGTCGCGTCCGGACGTCAACGGCGGCTGTCGATCGACGATGCGGTCGAGAAAGTGGTGCACGGCTTCGGCGAAGCCGAGGGTCTCGGTCGCGGTGGCCCAGCCAAACGCCTCCGCGCTGAGCTCGCGGCTGGTGGTCCTGCCGTCCACGGTGATCGAGACAGACTCCGGCGCACGCACTTCGGCGGAACGCCCCGCGCCGTACGCGTCGAGCTTCTCATTCCAGGCGCCAGCGGTGCGCGCTGCCATCAGCACGCCGGTGCCGCCGGAGTCGAAGCGGACCATGGCTGCGGTGCCGTCTTCTTCCCATGGGTCGTCGCCCGCGGCGTGCGCGGTCACCTCGACGGCTTCGCCGCCGCAGTACCAGCGCAGCAGGTCGACCATGTGGATGGCGTTCTCGAACGTGGCCCGGTATTCCGACCCCGGCCGGTTCTTCTGGGCGACGCAGAACGTGGCGCCGGCCGGCCCGAAGACATCGCGCCCGGCCACATA
>JBKOYU010000632.1:0-3046 GCA_046725575.1 Actinomycetota bacterium
ACAGGTGCAGCTTCGCTCCGAAGCCTCCGCCGACATCCGGCGCCACCACGCGGAGCCGGTCCTCGGGGAACGACAGGACCTCGGCAAGCATCCGCTTGATGATGTGCGGCGACTGGGTGCTGCTGTGGACGGTCACCGTGCTCGTACGGTCGTCGTAGTCGGCCAGCACCGACCGCGGCTCCAGTGCGCCGGGGATCACGTTTTGATTCCGAAGTCGCTGACGGACCACGACGTCGGCGGCTTGCTGCGCGGCGGCGTAGTCGCCCGCGTAGGCCGGCAACCGGAACAGGATGTTCGGGCGCTCCGCAGCGTCAGTCAGTTCCGGGTGCACCAAGGGAGCGTCGGTCTGTGCGGCCTGCCACGGGTCCGTCACCGCGGCCAGCGGCTCGTAGCCAACCTCGATGGCTTGCACGGCGTCCGCGGCGGCGGCGGCATCGACGGCGACCACGGCGGCGATTGCCTCACCGTGGAATCGGACCACCTGGTCGGCGAGCACGCGGTGATCGGGCACGTGCATGCCGGGCAGGACCCAGTTGGTCGGCAGTGGGGACACCGAGTCGAGCAGGTCCGCGCCCGTTACGACGTCCACTACGCCCGGCAGCTCGCGGGCCCGGTCCACTGAAACCGACCGGATGCGGGCGTGCGGCGACGGGCTGCGCAGCAGCGCGACGTGCAACACACCCGCGGCGTCGGTCGAGCGCACGTCGTCAGTGAATAGTCCGCGCCCCCGAAGGTGATGGTCGTCCTCTCGCCGCGGCAGGGGCCGGCCGAAGGATCGAGCGTCTTGCGTGGCGGGGGACGGGGATGCACCGGCGACGACGTCGTTGGTCGCCGCGCCCTCCCCCGACGCAGCATCCCGTGATGACGGCGGCGAAGCAACCGAGGTAACCGCCTGGTCCTCGACGCCGGCGACCGACGTCTCACCCGCAGCACGGATCGCATCGACGATGTGCTGATAGCCGGTGCACCTACAGAAGTTGCCCTTGAGCCAGGCGCGAACGCGTTCCTCGCTGGGATGCGGCTCACGCTGCAGCAATTCCAGTGAGCTCATGATCATCCCGGGGGTGCAAAAGCCGCACTGCAGCGCGTGATGTTCGCGGAACGCCGCCAACAGCGGATGATCCACATCACCGTGCTTGCTCAGGCTCTCGAGGGTGTCAACGGTTGCGCCGTCCGCCTGGACGGCCAAAACCGCGCACGCCTTTACTGCGCGGCCGTTCAAGTGAACAGTGCACGCGCCGCATTGAGTAGTGTCGCACCCGACATGCACACCAGTGACGCCGAGGCCCTCTCGGAGGAGGTGGACGAGCCGCCTTCGGGCCTCGACCTCGGCTTGCCGGTGCTCACCATTCACCGTGAGAGTGACCTGATGACGTGACAATTCAGGCTCCTCGGTGATCGGTGTGGGTTAAGCGCAATGCCATCCTTTTCGCCACTTTGGCGTGGCGGCGGGCCCTGTCCGAGCCGGCGGGTGCGCACCCCCCACGCCGAACCAAGTCTGCAGCGCGTGGCCCGGAGGCCGCTCCACTCTCGGAAGCAGCCATCGTTGACGAAAGGACTCGAACCGCCGGGCAGCGGGCTGATCGAACTGAATCAAACGGCGCTTCTCGCCACGAAGGACCTCGAAGGCATTTGAACGCAAACGGTGCAACAAAAACCTCGCGCTTGACACCGTGATAGAAACCCCGCGGCACAGGCGCCGATGCCGCTGTTCCGCCGGTGATAATCACAACCTTGCCATCCAGTTCCCAAAACAATGTCTCGCTCCGCCGTGGGGACGTCGCAATTGGCGATCACCTGACAAGTAGCCACACGAGTGGACGGCTGTCTTGAACGCACCGCCTGGCAGAGGGGAGGCCTTCCGCATCGGGAGTATTGCTTGCGAAAACGATGCGCGCGAGGAGGTCTGAGGTTCCTCGCGCGCATCGTTTTAGCAATCAGGGAGGGCGAGGCCATACGGACATGGCAACCTGCCACGTAGCCACGAATCGTCCCTCGAGCGGGTCTGGCTGGGAACCGCCCTCGTCGGTCACGGTCCCTGGCGTGAACGCTCGCTGTCGAGGATGGCCATCTGGCGTTCGTCGTAGCGCTCGCCCGCGGCTGAACCTGACGGGACGGCCTGTTCGATCGTGAGGGTGTCGTCGGCTTCGAGGTCGAGGTCGACGGCGGGAAGGGCCTCGGCGAGCCGGTCGCGCCGGCGCGCCCCGACGAGCGGGACAATGTCGTCGCCCCGGGACAGGACCCAGGCGATGGCGAGCTGGGCGACGGTCACACCTCGCGCGTTCGCGACCGCGCGCAATGCGTCGACGAGATTGAGGTTGTGCTCGACGTTTCCCGGGCGGAATCGGGGGTTCGCACCTCGGAAGTCGCCCGGCGCGAGTGGTTGGTCCTGCGACCAGTGACCGCTCAAGAGACCGCGACTGAGCACGCCGTATGCGGTGGTGCCGATGTCGAGCTCGCGACAGGTCGGCAAGATGTCGGGCTCGATTCCGCGTGACAGCAGCGAGTATTCGATCTGCACATCAGCGACGGGATGGACGGCGGAGGCTCGACGGATGGTGTCGGCCCCGGCCTCGGACAGCCCGACGCAGCGAACGTACCCGGCGTCGATCATCTCCGAGATCGCGCCGATTGTCTCTTCGATCGGCACGGCGGGATCGACCCGTGCCGGGCGGTAGATGTCGACGTAGTCGGTCCCGAGGCGGCGCAGGCTGTAGGTGAGGAAGTTCTTGACCGCGGCCGGTCGCGCGTCGATCCCCAAGATCGTGCGGTCGGGGGCTCGCATCACACCGAACTTCAGGCTGACAACCACAGCGGCCCGTGTCCGGCCGCGCAGCGCGTCACGAATCAGCAACTCGTTGTGGCCCATCCCATAGAAGTCACCCGTGTCGAGCAACGTCACACCAGCGTCGAGGGCGGCACGGATCGTGGCGACGCTCTCCTTGTCGTCCGCCGGGCCGTACACGTCCGACATGCCCATGCACCCGAGCCCAAGAGCGGACACTGTCGGACCGACCGAACCGAGCTTCCGTGAGCGCATAACCGA
>JBKOYU010000781.1:0-3285 GCA_046725575.1 Actinomycetota bacterium
CCCGAGGACTTCGAAATCGCGGCCGGCCACATCCCCAGGGGCAGTGCGGCGGCATTTGCGGTACTAATTCATCGGGAACGCCGGCGGGGTGCCAGCCGTCAAATTGGAACACTACACCAGTTTGCGCGACGAAATGTGCCCGGACTGGCCGCAACCCGCCCAGCAAGGCGGCTCGTACCGCGTCGAGGTGACCGGTGAGCCGTCCTACGCGATGGACCTCTGCCTGAGCAGCCGCAACGGCGATCACAACCACGCCGGATTGGTCGCCACCGCCGCGCGTGTCGTCAACGCCATCCCCGCTGTCGTCGATGCCCCACCCGGCATCAGAACGACGCTCGACTTGCCCCTGATCACTGGAAAAGGGCTGTACGCTGGCTGATATCTCGGGGGTTAACTAAACGAAGGACTTGCCTATGCGGAGGTTCCCGCGCGACTTCACCCCGCTGATGGTTGCGGCAGGCGCCGCACCGGCAATTCTCTTCGCGCCCGCAGCCGTCGCCCAACCCGGCGACTCGTCCACCCTGCCGTCGTGCACGGATACCGGTGGCGCCGAAGCCCTCGGCGGCTCGACGACCGAATGCACCACACCAGGCAACGTCCAGATCAACGCCACACCGTCCGAACCAACGTACGTATACCCGTGGGATGACGAGTTCTATGGTCCGGCGTTGATTATCGGTGGCGGCGGGGGCCGCCGCTAACCCAAGATTTCCGTGGCCCATCAAGGAGGCCAACCATGCGGACCAAGATTTGCGCACTCACACCGCTTTTGGCGGCAGCAGGCGTTTCAGCTGCCATTGCGGTGGCACCCGTCGCCGCGGCGACGCCCCAATGCACGACCGTCGCACCCAACACAACGCAGTGCGAGACCAACGGCAGCGCTCAGATCGTCACCTCACCCCAGCAGAACAACTGGTACGGCGGTTGGCCGTGGTGGGGCGGCGGCGGCATCGTCATCGGCATCGGCGGCTGGGGCTGGTAGTCACCCCTCACTAGCCTCTCCCCGAGGTTTCGTCTAACCTAACTTTTCTATTCGAATTACCGGATAGAGAGAGTGGGTTAGTTGATCCAGGACACCGAGCCGCGGCTGCGACCGAGCTGGCTCTTGCTTGGGCCGGCGTTCGTCGCCGCCATCGCCTACGTCGATCCCGGCAACGTCGCCGCGAACGTCAGTGCCGGCGCGCAGTTCGGCTTCCTGCTGGTCTGGGTCATCATCGTGGCCAACGCGATGGCGTGCCTAGTGCAGTACCTATCGGCGAAGCTGGGTTTGGTGACCGGGCAATCGCTGCCGGAAGCCGTGGGCGAGCGGATGCGACGCCGCAGCCGGTTGGCATATTGGCTGCAGGCCGAATTGGTCGCAATGGCAACAGATCTCGCCGAGGTGATGGGTGGTGCCATCGCGCTGTACCTGCTCTTCGACCTGCCGCTGCTCGTCGGCGGCGTGATCACCGGGATCGTGTCGCTTGTGCTGCTGGTCGTCAAGGACCGCCGAGGACAGCGCGTGTTCGAGCGCGTCATCACCGGCCTGCTGCTGGTTATCGCGATCGGGTTCTTGACCAGCCTGTTCGTTGCGCCGCCGCCCGTCGACGACGCCGCCGCCGGGCTGGTCCCCAAGTTCGCCGGCACCGAGAGCGTGCTGCTCGCGGCGGCAATGCTTGGGGCGACCGTGATGCCCCACGCGGTGTATCTGCACTCCGGCCTGGCGCGCGACCGTCATGGACACCCCGACGCGGGCCCAATGCGGCGGATGCTTCTGCGGGTCACCCGCTTGGATGTCGGCATGGCGATGCTGATCGCGGGCGCCGTGAACCTGTCGATGGTGCTCGTGGCTGCCACCAACCTGCAGGGTCGAGAGGGCACCGATTCGATCGAAGGCGCCCACGCCGCCGTGCGAGATACGCTCGGCCCGACCGTCGCATTGCTGTTCGCGGTCGGCCTGCTCGCTTCAGGCCTGGCATCCTCTTCGGTCGGCGCCTACGCCGGCGCGATGATCATGCAGGGCTTGCTGCACTTGTCGATACCGATGGTGATGCGCCGCCTGATCACCCTGATCCCCGCGCTCGCGATCCTGGCGATCGGCCTCGACCCCAGCCGCGCACTGGTGTTGTCCCAGGTCGTGCTGTCTTTTGGGATTCCCTTCGCCCTAATACCGCTGGTGCGGCTGACCAGCAACCGCAGCCTGATGGGCGAAGACACCAACCACCGCGTGACCACGGCCCTTGGGTGGACCGTCGCCACCTTGATCAGTCTGCTGAATGTGATCCTCATCTATTTGACTGTGGCAGCTTGACGGTTATGGGAGAAATAGCTGTACCAATTCCTCTTCACGTATGGCAGGACCCCAAGGTGATGTGATTCTCAAATACTCGCGCTCAGAATGCGCCGTCTACTTTGGGTGTTGGACGAATGCGGGTGAACCAGCCGGCTACATTTGCGAGTTGCAGTTTGAGCATGCCTGGGAAGTTCGAGGCCATTGCTCGGAGCACCTGCCTATCAGGTTAAACAGGGACTGTCTCGGTCCGACATCTACAAGATCGAAGACTCGACGTGGCTGAAACGGGCGAGCGAGCAGAGGGTAAGAGATTATCCGAATTGGCGGGATTGGGACGCGAAAGGATATTGCCACTACGTCGTTCAGGGGCATGACAACTACTACGAATTACTCGCCCCTGGATTCACTGAGAAGCGGATTCCTTACGAGGAAGCCGGTGAGCTGCGGCGGTTGATCGACGAAGCTTGATGCAGGGGCCGGGTGTCTGCATCTGCGATCATGGATGTAATGCAGGCGAGCCATAGCTACTTCGCGTACGGGTCCAACCTGTGCGTGCGGCAGATGGCACGACGATGCCCCGGCGCGGTCAATCCGCGGCCCGCGATGCTGGCCAATCACGACTGGCTGATCAACGAGCGCGGGGTGGCCACCGTCGAACCGTTCCACGGCTCCGAGGTGCATGGCGTGGTGTGGCAGGTGACCGACCACGACCTGGCGACGCTGGACAGCGCCGAGGGCGTTCCGGTGCGATACCGCCGCGACCGACTGACGGTGCACACCGACGACGGCCCGTCCGAGGCGTGGGTCTACATCGACCACCGTGTCGACCCCGGCCCCCCGCGACCCGGCTATCTGGAACGCATCGTCGACGGCGCAGAGCACCACGGCCTGCCCCACCGCTGGATCGAATTCCTGCGGCGCTGGGACCCCGCCCACTGGCCGCGGCGGGCTCACAAGTCGAGTTCGCCTGCCCCACAGTCGCTTTCGGAGCTACTCGCCGATCCCGGCATCAT
>JBKOYU010000509.1:0-4929 GCA_046725575.1 Actinomycetota bacterium
GGCCGATGGTGCGTGGCCCTTCTAAGATCCAGTACAGGCAGCGCAGGTCGGTGCGGTTGAGGCCGAGTCGGTCGGCGATGACGTCGTCGAAGGCATCGGTGCTGCGCTGGTAGGCCTGAACGGCGGCGCCGATGGTATCGATCAGCCCTTCCCGACGGCGGCTCTTCATGCTATTATCTCGAATCTCGTACTATTCATTATACGTGTAACACGATTCTCGTATTACTAATCCTAGCACGGGGAGGCCCCTGCCATGGCCAACATCCTGATCAGCACCATGCCCGAGCCTGGGCATGTCAATCCCTTCGTTCCCCTTGCCGGCGAGCTTGTTCGGCACGGACACCGTGTTCTCTGGCACACCGGCCCCGCCTATCGCGCGACCGTCGAAGCCACCGGCGCCGAGCTCTGGCCGTTCGACAAGACGCCCGACCTGCGCCAGATTCCCGTCGAGCCGGACTCCGGCTCCAGCGGCCTCGCGGCGGGCGTCTCGGTCATGCGCCGCTTGTTCATCGACCGCATTCCGGGCCAGGTCGCCGACTACCGCCGTATCGCCCAGACCTTTGCGGCCGATGTCATCGTCGCCGACATGTGCTGCTTTGGCGCCGCCACATTCCGCGACCTGGGCGGACCACCGTTCGCCACGCTCGGCATCAACCCGCTGGTTACGCTGGACCCGGAGATTCCGCCGTTCGGCAGTGGCCGGCCGCCCGCGAGTACGCCTCTCGACCTGCTGCGCAACCGCTTCTCGCACTGGATGGCGCGCGCCTTGTTTCTCAGTAAGGTCACCACGCTGCTCAATGCCGAGCGCACAAAGCTCGGGTTGAGCAACATGCCGCCCGGTACGCAGTTCACCGATTTGCAGCAGTCGCCGTTTCTCCACCTGATGCCGACCACACTCGCCTTCGAGTACCCGCGTCGGCACCTTGCGCCCCAGATCCACTTCGTCGGACCGCTGCTGCCGCCGGCGCCGAATGACTTCGAGCCGCCTGCCTGGTGGCCAGAGCTCGACACGCGCGGCGTGGTGCACGCGACGCAGGGGACCTATGCGACCAACACCGGCAACCTGATCCAGCCCACGATCGAAGCGCTAGCGGATCTGGACCTGCTGCTGATAGTGACAACCCGTCAGCCTGAGGCGCTTGCTCGTGCGCTACCAGCCAACGTGCGGGTCGCGCCGTTCATCCCGCACCGTGCCTTGCTTCCGCAGGTCGACGTCATGGTAACGAACGCCGGCTATAACGGCGTGCTGACGGCGCTGGCACATGGTGTCCCGCTCGTCTGCGCCGGGCAAAGTGAGGACAAGGCCGAAGTCAGCGCACGCGTCGCCTGGTCCGGCGCCGGCATAGACCTCCACACCGGCACACCACCAGCCGCGCAGGTGCGCGTCGCCGTGACGCGTGTGTTGGAGTACCCGGCGTATCGGGACCATGCCCGTCGCATCCAGGCCGATTTCGCATGTCACGACGGCCCGCGCGAAGCCGCGGATCTGCTCGAGCGTGTAGCGGCGACTGCTCAGCCTGTCAACCGTGCTGAGCGCGTGCCTCTGGCGCACGCGGCGTGAGTTGGAGGTGGGCAGCGGCGGTGATCATGATCGTCGGGCTGCTTATGGACCTGATCGACGCCTCGATCGTCAACGTAGCCCTGCCTACCATCCGCGTTGACCTGAGTGCCACGGGCACCGCGCTGGAGTGGGTTGTCTCAGCCTACCTGCTGGCGTTCGCATCGGTGCTGATCACCACCGGCCGCCTGGGCGATCGCTTCGGGCGCAAGCGACTGTTCCTGGTTGGCGTGGCATGCTTCGGGCTGGGCAGCCTGGGTTGCGGCCTGGCGCAGAATGCCGCCGAGTTGATCGCGTGTCGGGTCGTGCAGGGCTTGGCGGCAGCCACGATGACCCCGCAGGTTCTGGCCACCTTCCGCGCACTCTTCGACGGACAGGAACGCGGCGCCGTCTTCAGCATCTACGGCGCTATCGCCGGGCTCGCGGTTGCGGTCGGCCTGCTGCTTGGTGGAATCCTGACCGACGCGGACATCGCTGGACTCCGCTGGCGGGCGATCTTCCTTGTCAACGTCCCGCTGGCCCTCGTCGTGCTGTTGGCCGGAGCACGGTGGATACCGGAGGCGAGGGATATGTCCGCACCGCCTCCCGATCTGCCGGGTGTCGCCTTGTTGAGCGGCAGTCTCGCCGCGTTGGTCTACACGCTCCAGGAAGGCCGCACCCTTGGCTGGCCGATCTGGTTGTGGATAGTTGGCGCCTGCGCCGCCGCTGGACTTCTTGGATTGGCGTGGATGAGCAAACGGCGAGAAGGTCGCGCCGTCCCTGGCCTTTTGCCAGTGCACCTCTTTCGGGTCGGCGCGTATTCGGCCGGTACGCTGGTCCAGCTGTGCTTCTCCGGTTCGATGAGCGGCTTCTTCTTCATCCTGACGCTGTGGCTGCAGGCGGGCGAAGGAGTCTCGCCGTTGCTGACCGGGCTGACGGCCGTGGCCTTCAGCATCGGCACGATCGCGCTGGCTGGCGTTTCTGTGCCACTGGCGGTCAGATTCGGCCGTCGGACCCTCGTGGCTGGCGGGCTGCTGCTGGCGCTCGGCATCATTGGCCTTGATGGGGCCGTGGAGTCAATGGGATCCATGCTCAACCTCTGGGCCGTCGTGCCCGGCCTCGTCGTCGGCGGAGCGGGTCTCGCCTTGCTCGTGCTGCCGCTGGCGAACGTGGTGATGGCGGCGATCCCGTCGTCGTCGGGCGGGCCAGCGGCCGGCGTATTGAGCACTGCGCAACAGTTAGGCGGAGCGATCGGCGTAGCGATCATCGGCGAGATCTTCTTCGCGAACATCGGAGCGGGCGCAGCCGACGCCTTTCGCGCCTCATTCGAGGTAACGGCCCCGGTCGTTGCACTGGGTTATCTCGCATGCGCGCTGCTCTCCCTGGCACTGCCTCCAACAGCGGTTGCTGATGCGTACGCATGAGAACTTCGGTCGGCTTCGCTGACTTTGAACGACAACGTCGCAGTGAACGCGGGCCACGACCGCGCGTGGCTACCGTACGAATTCCCGAAAAGATGTCCCTGACCCGAACTTGCCGAAGCAATCGACCTGCCCAGTTCCGACATCGTCAGGTCACCCGAGGCCTCGCCGGCAATCTCGCTCTGAGAAGTGTGCGCTAACCAGCGCAAACAATGGTGGTTCCTAATCCGGCCGGTTGAAGGAATCGCGCGTCGCGCAACGCCTCCAGCGACGCAGAGAGCTCATTGACCCCGCCGGTTCATACGCCGAGGACGTCGGCGCCCTCTTGCATCGCCTGTGCGCCGACGGCGTCACCGAAACTTCACTCGCTAACCAAGGCGACCGAAGTCACCGAAGATTTGCTCGAGCAAGGCCGCAAGGCCGGTGCAATTCGCCCTGACTTCATCGCCAGCGACCTGTACTACGCCGACGTCGCCAACGGGCTCGCTTTGCGGACTGGAACCAAGCCCTGCCGGGTGGATTACGACCGACGGACCCGCTTCTTCCTTGACAGCCTCCGCCCCGGGTGAAGCCGTTCGCCAATCTCGCAGACCATCCTTCTCTGAGACAGCTGCTGGTCCGCCGCTCGGGTTCCGGGTCCTGAGCTAAAGGACTGTTCGAGCCGACGTCCGAGTCGCTGACTTCCTGGGACGTCAGACAAATTCTCGCCTCGCGTGCCGGCCGGTGTTCTCGGTGAACACGTGCGCCATGCGCGAGGCGGATACCGCCGCGGCTCACGTTATGGATGACGCCCCTCTCGTCGACCTTCTCGATCGTGGAAACGACCTCGATCTTGTAGTGCGCGTTCCGAAGCCCGGGCTGCCGGAGATAACGATTCTGAAGGTCCTGCCGGCGCTGCGGCGAACCGATCACTTGCCCCAGCGGCCAGGCGCCACCGCCACAGCCCCTGATCTGTCGCCGCGAACAGCCAGCCGCCGTCGGCGCCCAAGGCAAGATCACTCACCGCCCCGATATCCTGCCCGCCCGAAATCGGCCCAGGTCTGCCCCATCGTTCCGTCGGCGGTGTATGCGGCGAACGCTGTCGACGACATGCTGATGAATGAATGCAGCACCCGGCGGTGGGGGATTTGCCCACGCTCACGCTCCAGGATCTCACGACGAATACGAGCGCTAACTCGTGTTCTCGCAGATACGAGTATTTGCTCGCGCCTCGTCTACCAGGCGCGGGCCGCTGCTTTCGTCGCGAGGACACAGCGGGGATCGCGCCGCAGAGCATGTAAGTGGCGGCCGTACCGCCAGGGCAGGCCAAGGCTTGGCGGGCGCGGGGTCAAGCAAACGACTCGGCCGTCTTGTTGCGCGTCGCGCATACTTGCGTGCCACGCACCTTTCTTGTAGGATGCACGCGTGGGCATGGCCGAGCTGAGCGAGACGGGGCTGCGGGCGCGCAAAAAGCTGGCGACGCGTGAAGCGCTAAGCTGGGCGGCGCTGCGCCTGGCCGCCGAGCAGGGCCTGGAGCGAGTACGCGTCGACGATATCGCCGCCGCCGCCGGCGTGTCGCCCAGAACCTACAACAATTACTTCTCCAGCAAGGAGGAGGCGATCTGCGCTGTGGTGGTCGAGCGCGCCAAGCGTGTGGGGGTCGCCCTCCGCGAGCGGCCGGCGGCCGAGCCACTGGGGCAGGCGATCGTCCACGCGATGGTGGAGGAGTACGCCGGCGACGCCGAGCCGGAGAAGGACGAAGCGGTGCGGATGCGCCTGGTCTTCACCACGCCCGCCCTGCGGGGCGAGTTTCTGAAGGCGACGGCGGCCATGGAACGCCCGTTGGCCGAGGCCGTCGCCGCGCGCACTGGCGGCGACGTCGAGCGCGACCTGTTCCCCTGGGTGCTGGCCGCCGCCATCTCCGGGGCCGCCCGGGTGGCCGCCACCTACTGGTCACGCCCGGACACCACCGCCTCTTACGCAGCCGTGCTC
>JBKOYU010000052.1:0-4529 GCA_046725575.1 Actinomycetota bacterium
ACACACCACAGGCCAAGCAGGCACTGAACGCCTACATCGACACGTACCGCACGGCGGCGCCGCCGAACAGTCTCAACTGGGCCTTCGACGAAGCGTTCCGGTCGGTGTCGGGCGGCCAGGCGGCGTCGATGATCAGCTACAACTGGAACCTGCCCGCGCTCAACGAGCCCGGCTCGGGTCCGCTGGCGGGCAAGTTCAAGCTGGCCCCGAACCCAGGCGGCAAGCAGGTGCTGGGCTCCTGGAGCTGGGCCAACCCCAACAACTCCGGCGCATCGGATGCCGCATGGGCGTTCGCGTCCTGGATCACCGCCAAACCGCACGACGTCGCGCGCACCGAGAAGGGCGGCGCCGCCATCCGGCAGAGCACGTTGGAGAACCCGGCGGTGCTAGCCGGCACCTACGGCGCGGACTACTACAACACCATCAAGCAGATCCTGGCCAACTCGTCGCCGCTCAGCCAGGGCCCCAACGGTGAGGAGATGATCCAGGCGGTCGGCACCGAGCTGAACGAGGCGGTGGCCGGCACCAAGAGCGTCGACGACGCGTTGGCCGCCGCTCAGGCCGCCGCCGAGAAGATCCAGAGCTAGGCGCGGATGGGACCGATCACCCCGACACGGAGGCGACGAGCGTGACGTTCAAGCACGGCATGGTCGCGCCCTTGATCGCCCTCTTCCTCGGGGTGGTCGGATTCCCGCTCGCCTACGCGTTCTACCTCAGCATCACCGACTACCGGCTGACCGAGCGCGGTGCCCCAAACCTGGTGGGCGCCAAGAACTATCTGGCTACCCTGCAGGACGGTGCGTTCTGGCACGCGTTCGCCACCACTGCGCTGTTCGTGGGCGTCGCGGTCACCCTGGAACTGGTGATCGGGCTGGCGATCGCGCTGGCGCTGCAGAAGCAGCGCTGGGCCCGCGATGTCACCCGCTCAATGCTGCTGGCCCCGATGTTCATCACGCCGATCGCGGTCGGCCTGATCTTCCGGTTCCTTCTCAACGACCAGATCGGTGCCATCCCGACGATGCTGCGCGGCATCGGTATCGACTACGACTTCTTCGGCCCGGGCCGCGCGCTGTTCACGTTGGCGATCATCGACGTCTGGCAGTGGACACCCTTCATGGTCCTGCTGTTGCTGGCGGGGCTGGAATCCATTCCGCGCGAACCGCTCGAAGCCGCCCGGGTCGACGGAGCGGGCGGCTGGTACGTGCTGCGGCGGGTGACGCTGCCGCTGCTGGCGCCGGTGCTGGTCGTCGCGATTCTGTTGCGCTGCTTGGACGCGTTGAAAGTGTTCGAGTACGTCTTCGCAACGACGCGCGGCGGTCCCGGCACCGAAACTGAAACACTGCAGTACTTCGTGTACCAGACCGGTATTCAGTTCTTCCGGCTCGGCTCGGCCTCATCGATGGCGTTCGTGGTGCTGCTTCTGGTGTTGACGATCATCGTGGTCGCCTTCCGCCGGATCGATAAGGCCAGGCAGTCATGAAAGGTTTTGTGGCGCTGGCGATCTGCCGGATCACGCTGCTGTGGGCAGCCGCCATCTCGGTGCTGTTTCCCGTGGTGTGGATAACGCTGGCCAGCCTCAAAACCCCTGCGCAGCTCAGTGATCCGTTCCTGGTCTCGTTCACCCCGACACTGGATGCCTGGCGCACCGTGCTGTCGTCGAACATCCTTGCCGCCGCCGCGCGCAGCGCGATCGTCGCCGTCACCACGGTCGGTTTCAGCGTGGTCATCGGCAGCATGGGCGCCTACGCCATCGCCAGGTACCGCGCTGGCGGCACCCTGACCCGGTTCGGCATGCTCGCCGCTCAGGTGCTGCCGCCTGCGGTGCTCGTCTTCCCGTTTCTCACCATGGCCTACGCGCTGCGGCTCAACGACACGATCGTGCCGGTGATCTTCGCCCACCTCAGTTTCGTGCTGCCCGTGGTGACCTGGTTTCTGATCGGCTTCTTCGAGGCGGTTCCCCGGTCGCTGGAGGAACAGGCCCTCGTCGACGGCTTCACCCGCTTTGCGGCGTTCCGGCTCGTCGTGCTACCCCAGGTGCTGCCCGGCATAGGCGCGGCCGCGATTTTCGGGTTCACATTGTCGTGGAACGACCTGTTCTATGGGCTGATCCTGGCACCAGGAAAGGCCGCGATCCTGCCGGTGGCCATCGCGGGGTTCAACACATTCCGCGGCGTGCAGATCGGCTCGATGAGCGCGGCCATCCTGATCGCGGTCGTACCCGTCGTCATCGCAAGCTTTTTCATTCAGCGCAGGCTGGTGCAGGGCATCAGCGGTGGCGCGGTGAAGTTCTAGAAAGTTGGTAGTTCACTTCTCATGGCAACTGTCCGATTCCGCGGTGTGAACAAGGCGTACGGGTCGACGCTTGTGGTCAGCGACCTGAACCTGGAGCTGCCCGACGGGTCGTTCACTGTTCTGGTCGGACCGTCGGGCTGCGGCAAGTCGACGTCGCTGCGCATGCTCGCGGGCCTGGAATCGATCACCTCGGGTGAAATCACCATCGGCGACCGCAACGTGACGAACCTGCAGCCGCGAGAGCGCGACGTCGCGATGGTCTTCCAAAATTACGCCCTTTATCCGCATCTCACGGTGCGCGAGAACATCGCGTTTCCATTGCGCGCAGCGAAGGAGCCGCGCGCGGCGGCGCTCAAGCGCGCGGATGAGATCGCCGAATCGCTGGGGCTGGCAGAACTATTGGCGCGCAAGCCCAAAGACCTCAGCGGCGGCCAGCAGCAGCGGGTGGCGATCGGCCGGGCGATCATCCGCGAGCCCTCCGTGTTTCTCTTCGACGAACCGCTGAGCAACCTCGACGCCAAACTGCGGGTCGAGACCCGCACGGAGCTACTGCAGATCCAGCGCCGACTGGGCATCACCTGCCTGTACGTCACCCACGACCAGGAAGAAGCCATGACGCTGTCGGACCGCATGGTGGTGATGCGCGGTGGCCGCACCGCGCAGGAGGGCACGCCGCTGGAGGTCTACAGCACACCTGCCGACACCTTCGTGGCGGCGTTCGTCGGAAGCCCGAAAATGAACCTCCTCGACGGTGTGCTCAGCGACGGAACATTCAGCACTGCAACGGGTTTGCGGTTGGCCGTTGGGCCCACCGGCACCACGGGTCCCGTCACGCTGGGAGTGCGCCCCGACGACCTCATCCCGACGCCCATCGACCACGATCACGCCGACGCGAGGGTGACGGTGATCGAGCTACTGGGTCCGCGGGCCATCGTCACGCTCGACGCCGACGGCACCGAGCTGACCAGCGTGGTGGAGGCGTCGCGGCTGTCGGGCGTCCAGGAGGGTGGCCCCGTCGCGCTCGAGGTGCGGCCTGGAGCCATCCACCTCTTCGATACGAAATCCGGCCAACGAGTCGTTGGTGCCACCACCTGACAGAAAGCGACATTGCCTAGATGACGAACACAGTTGTAGTGACCGGCGCCGGCTCTGGTATCGGCCGTGCGATCGCGACGCTGCTGGCCGAGCGCGGCTGGCAGGTCGTCGTGACCGACATCGACGCCGACGCGGCAGAGCGGGTCTCGGAGTCGCTGCCCAAGGCCGCCGGCCAACGCCATGAAGCGGCGCGGCTGAACGTGAGCTCTCCGGACGAAGCCACATCGGTCGCCGACGACGTCGCCGACCGGCTCGGCCTGCATGGGTGGGTGAGCAATGCCGGAATCTCGTTCATGCACCGGTTCCTCGACGCGCCGGTCGAGCGCTTCGACCAGACGATGGAGGTCAACCTCAAGGGCGTGTTCGTGTGCGGGCAAGCTGCCGCACGCGCCATGATCCGCACGGGCACACGCGGAAGCATCGTGAACACCGCGTCGATGGCTGGCAAACAAGGCCGGGTGCCGTTCCTCTCCGACTATGTCGCCTCGAAGTTCGGCGTCGTCGGCCTGACTCAGGCGATGGCCTGTGAACTCGGTGAGCACGGCATCACCGTCAACTGCGTGTGCCCGGGATTCGTCCAGACGCCCATGCAGTCGCGGGAACTGGGGTGGGAAGCGCAGTTGCGCGGCACGACACCGGAAGCGGTGCGGCAGATGATGATCGACGACACCCCGCTCGGACGGCTGGAGCGGCCTGAAGACGTCGCCCGCGCGGTCGCCTTCCTGCTGTCCGCCGACGCCCGCTTCGTCACCGGCGAAGCGCTCGCCGTCAACGGCGGCGCCTACATGGACTGACCGCATCAGCAGACCAATTACAGATAGAGAAAGGCACAACGTGAGCACCACCTGGCTCGACGAGGTTTTCGGCGTCAAGAAACCCGTCATCGCCATGCTGCACCTGGCAGCGCTGCCCGGAGACCCCGGATACGACAGCACGGGCGGTATCGCCGCGGTCGTTGCGCGGGCGCGCGGGGAACTCGACGCGCTGCAGTCGGGCGGCGTCGACGGAGTGATGATCTCGAACGAGTTCAGCCTGCCCTACCTGACCAAGACCGAACCCATCACGGCGATCACGATGGCCAGGATCATCGGCGAACTGTTGCCGGAGATCCGGATTCCGTACGGCGTCAACGTGCTGTGGGA
>JBKOYU010000079.1:0-4317 GCA_046725575.1 Actinomycetota bacterium
GGGCAAGGCCATCGACTGACCGATTGATGAATAAGCTGGACCTCCGGCCATTGCCGAGCGGGAGGACAGCCGAGGTAGCGCGAGATGAGCACGAGCGATCAGGTGCGCGCGATCCTGGGCGGGACCATCCAGGCGTACCGAAACGATCCGGCCTATCGGCATCGGCCCGATGTCCACAACGAGCTGGAGCGCATCGGCTATCGGCTGAACCAGCCGATCCGCATTGCGCTGGCAGGCACGCTGAAGGCAGGCAAGTCGACGCTCGTGAATGCGCTTGTGGGCGAGGACATCGCGCCGACCGACGCCACCGAGGCCACCCGGATCGTCACCTGGTTCCGGCACGGCCCGATCCCCAAGGTCACGGCCAACCACCGCGGCGGCAGGCGCTCGAATGTGCCGATCGCCCGTGGCTCGAACGGATCGGCTGGGCTGACGTTCGACTTCGCCAGCCTCGACCCCGAGGACGTCGCCGACCTGGACGTCGAGTGGCCCGCCGCCGAGCTGATCGACGCGACCATCATCGACACGCCGGGTACATCGTCGCTCTCGCGCGATGTCTCCCAACGCACCCTGCGGCTGCTGGTGCCCGACGACGGGGTGCCCCGCGTCGACGCGGTGGTGTTCCTGCTGCGCACGCTGAACGCCGCGGACATCGCGCTGCTCAAGCAGATCGGCGAGCTGGTCGGCGGATCGGCCGGTGCGCTTGGCGTGATCGGGGTCGCCTCGCGGGCCGACGAGATCGGCGCAGGCCGGATCGACGCGATGCTCTCGGCCAAGGATGTGGCCAAACGGTTCACCAGCGAGATGGACAAGACCGGCATCTGCCAAGCCGTGGTGCCGGTGTCGGGGCTGCTGGCGCTGACCGCCCGCACCCTGCGGCAGAGCGAGTTCGTCGCGCTGGAGAAGCTGGCCGGGGTGGATGCCGCCGAGCTCACCAAGGCCATGCTGTCGGTGGACCGGTTCGTCCGGGACGACAGTTCGTTGCCGGTGGACGCGGCCACTCGCTCCGCGCTGCTGGACCGGTTCGGCATGTTCGGCATCAGGATCTCGATCGCGGTGCTGCGCGCCGGTGTCAGCGATTCGGTGGCGCTGGCCGACGAGCTGCTGGAACGCAGTGGGCTGGTGGCGCTGCGCGACGTCATCGACCAGCAGTTCGCGCAACGCTCGGATCTTTTGAAGGCGCACACGGCGCTGCTGTCGCTGCGGCGGTTCGTGGAGACCAACCCGATCTACGCGACGCGTTACATCATCGCTGATATCGACCCTCTGCTGGCCGACACCCATGCGTTCGAAGAGCTTCGGTTGCTGAGCCAATTGCGTTCGCGTCCAACGACATTGAACGACGACGAGATGGCGTCGCTGCGCCGCATCATCGGCGGCTCGGGCACCGACGCCGCGAGCAGGCTGGGGCTGCAGCCCGATGCGCCCTACGACGGGCCGCGAGCGGCATTCGCGGCGGCCCAGCGGTGGCGGCGCCGTGCCGACCATCCCCTCAACGACCCGTTCACCACCCGCGCGTGCCGGGCAGCCGTGCGCAGCGCGGAGGCCCTGGTCGCCGAATATGCCGCGCGCGGGCGTTAATTCGCCGCGAGCCTTGCGGCGTGGTCGGCCTCGTCGGGACGGACACTGCCCGCGCCGCTGGACTTCACCATCCACCTGGTGACCCGGCCGTCGGGGCCCGTCAATCGCCCCGACGACAGCGCCTGTGTGATCAACTCACGGACCCGGCCCTCATCCTCCGGCTCCGCGGCGAACAAAACCCGTAGCCGGACCGTGTCGTCGCCGGCAGGCGTGGCATCGGTGTGATGCGGCGCCAGCGGGCACGGCGGCTCGTGGTCCCAATGTCCGCACAGCGCAACGGTTATCGCACCGCCGGGTGCCCGGGAATCCCCGCCGGAATCGAGAACGACGACGGCGTCGTGCGCGTAGGCGGTGCGGGTCATGTCATGGCGGCGGTGGGACCGTGACGGTCTGAGTGATCGTGCTGGTGCTCGTACTCGTACTGATGCTCGTGCTGACGCTCGGTTCGGTGGTCGTGGTCGTCGTCGTGGTGGGCTCGGTCGTCGTCGCGGTCGTCGTGGTCGCCTCGGTGGTGGTTGGCTCCGTTGTCGTGGGGGCGGTCGCCGGCGTCGTGCGGGTGATCGGGGTGATCGTCGTCGGAGTCTCCGACGACGTGCCGCCGGTGAGCAGTTTGACCAGACCGAAGATGATCAACGCGATTAGCACTGCGCCGAGCGCGCCGAAGGACACCAGCGCCACGGGTTTGCGATACCAGGGCAGCGGTTCTCCCGGCGGACCCTGGTCGCCGTAGTTGATGTACGGTCGGCTCGTTGTCGGGGTAGTTCGGGTCGTCGGGAGGTCCGTAGCGCCACGGGCACTGATAGTAGGCGGTCAGGGCTGCGGATAGAGCGTACGTGTCACATTCGTGCGCGGGCCGCGTCGCGTCGTACTTGGCCCCGACCGGTCATTGCTCGGACGGCTCTGAGTGACCCGAGTCGAAGTGTCGGTGCTGCTCGACGTGTCGGACGACGACGTGGTGGACGACGGTGCATCGATGTCAGTGGTGACCGGGGGGCTGGTGCTGGTGATCGTGGCGGTGGTGGTCGGTGTCGACGACGAATGCGTGGCGGACGCCGAGAACGACGGCTCGACGAAGTTCAGGGGAGCCTGCTCGGGCTCGTTGAACTGGCGCGCCACGAACGTCACCGCCGCGATGAGAATGGCGATCACGGCCAGGCCGACGACGCTCGCCCCGATGACGTTGGGGGTGCGGTTGTACCACGGCGTCTGCTCGTCGTCGTAGTCGTCGTGGTCCCGGCCGGCCATGGCCAGTGATAGTAGCCGCGGCCTGTGGACAGACGACGGTCAGCCGAACTGCGGGACGACCTCGGTGGCGAAGAACTCCAGATGGTCGAGGTCGGACATATCGAGAAGCTGCAGGTAAACCCGCTGCACGCCCACGTCTATATATGGGCCGAGTTTGTCTGCGATCTCGGCGGGTGTTCCCACGGTCGGGGAGTTGCTGCGCAATTCGTCGACCTCGCGGCCGATCGCAGCGGCACGGCGGGCGATCTCGGCGTCGTCGCGCCCGGCACAGACGACGAACGCCGCCGAGTAGGTCAGCGAGTCCGGCTTTCGCCCGGCCTCGGTTAACGCCGCAGACACCCGCTCGAGTTGGGTCTTGGCCATGTCGAACGGCGCGAACGGGACATTGAACTCGGCGGCGAACTGCGCCGCGAGCGCGGGTGTGCGCTTGGCGCCACCACCGCCGATGATGATCGGCGGGTGCGGTGACTGTGTGGGTTTGGGCAGCGCCGGGGATTCCACCACCGTGTACTGCGTCCCCGTGTAGTCGAACTTCTCGCCGACGGGCGTCGTCCACAGGCCGGTGATGATGTGCAGCTGTTCGGTCAGCCGATCGAACCGCTCGCCGAGCGACGGGAACGGGATCGCGTAGGCCTGGTGCTCGGCCTCGAACCAACCCGCGCCGATGCCCAATTCCACACGGCCGCCGCTCATTTCGTCGACCTGAGCGACCGACACGGCCAGCGGACCGGGATGGCGGAAGGTGGCCGAGGTGACCATCGTGCCGAGCCGGATCGACGACGTCTCCCGCGCGATGCCGGCCAGCGTCACCCAGGAGTCGGTCGGGCCGGGCAACCCGTCGCCGCTCATCGCGACGTAGTGGTCGGACCGGAAGAAGGCTGAATAGTCGAGTGACTCGGCGGCGCGGGCGACCGCGAGCTGATCGGAGTAGGTGGCACCTTGCTGGGGTTCGACAAAGACGCGGAAATCCACGACCGCAAGCGTAGAGGGGGTCTAGTAGGTCGTCACTTCGTCGAGGCTCGGGTGTAAGTAGCAACGCACCGACCGCCATCGCATTCGCGAGGACCAGCCGTGTTTCTCAAGCGGTAAGGGTAGACAGCAAATTCACAGCCCGCGGCGAGATGTGCGAACCGCGTCGACCAGCGCTTCGTCACCGTCGAACTGCAGCCGCACCGCGTCGCGGCCAGAAATGAACAGCAGCAGCTCCTGCGGCTCACCCGTCACGGTCAGCTCTGGTCCCCGACCGACGGTGGCCAGCGTCTTACCGTCCGGCGTGCGCAGCGACACCCGGGCGGGGGCTTTGGCCAGTGTCAGCCTGGCCATCAGCGGAAGTCCCCGGCCGAGCGCCTTAACCATCGCGTCGTCGAGCTGCCTTGGCTCCCAATCGGTTTGGGCGCGGCGGACATCCTCGTGGTGGATATACATCTCGCCCAGGTTGGCCACCGGGTCGAAGAGTTTGAACGGTGAATACAGCGGCGGGCCGGAGGCGAC
>JBKOYU010000583.1:0-5992 GCA_046725575.1 Actinomycetota bacterium
ACGACTGCCAAGTGTAGAGGGGACCTCGGCACCGGTACGTTGGCGTTCGTGGGCACCAGCATTGCACTCGTCGGCCCCGGGGCAATCGGTGCGACGGTCGCGGCCTATCTGCACGCAGCCGGCCATCCCGTCCTGGTGTGCGGGCACACCCCGCGCGAATCGATCGAGGTCCGGCCCGACGACCACGATCCGATCGTGCTGCCCGGACCGGTGCACACCGATCCCGCCGAGGTCGACGGTCCGGTTGACGTGGTGTTCCTCGCCGTCAAGGACACCCAGAACGAGCAGGCCGGTGCTTGGTTGGGGCGGCTGTGCGATGAGCACACGGTGGTGTGCGCGTTGCAGAACGGCGTCGAACAGGTGGAACGGGTGGGGCGGTTCTGCCCGTCGTCCACGGTTGTGCCGGCCGCCGTATGGATCTCGTCGGAAATCCAGCCAGAGGGCTGGGTACGGGTGCGCACCGAGCCGCGGCTGGTGCTGCCGGACTCCGAAGCCGCCGCGACGCTTGCAGAGTTGCTCCGCGGTGCGGGGGTGACGGTCGAGCTCGATCCCGACTTCAGCACCGCCGCATGGCACAAGCTGCTGGTCAATGCGGTGGTCGCGGTCATGGTGCTGACCGGTCGGCGCTCGGGCATCTTTCGCCGCAACGACGTGGCTGACTTGGGTCGTCGGTATCTGGCCGAATGCCTCGCCGTGGCACGGGCCGAGGGCGCCAACCTCGGCGACGGGGTGATCGACGAGATCGTTGGCATGCTGGCGCAAGCCCCGCCCGACATCACCACGTCGATGCTGACCGACCGGGAAGCCGACAAGCCGCTGGAATGGGACGTCCGCAACGCGGTGATTCTGCGCAAGGCCGCCGCCCACGGGCTCCCCACCCCGATCAGTGAGATCGTGGTGCCACTGCTGGCCGCCGCAAGCGACGGACCCGGCTAGACACCATGCTCTAGGGTGTATGGCCATGCACGCATACGGGCGCGTCGGCCTGGACTTCATCGACAGCGCACCGTTCCGCTTCGTCAGCACCGTCGACCTGAATATCACCCCGTTCCTGTACCACCTGCGCGCCTACAGCAACAAGGGCTTCGCCACCGCCTGAACTCTCCGCGAAACTCAGTACAGACCGGCCCAGGCCTTGCGGCGTTCCGCGGCGGGGTCCTCGACCACCATGTCGCGGGCCGACAGGATGATGCGGGTGAAGCGGTGCTCGGTGTCGTAGATCGGCCAATGCTGCCCACTGGACCAATGGATTTCGCCGCTCTCCCACCCCTTCGCGGCGAAGTCCAGCCAAGCGCGCTGCATGCGCCTGCCGACGGGCGGCTGCAACCGGCGGCCGAGCGGGTGCAGCTTGCGGCCGATGAAAGATGCGTAGCTGTGCTGGATGTGCACGATCTCGCTGCCGTGGGTGGCACCGAGCCCGAGCATCCGCAGGCTCCACCCGAAATGGTCGAACCGGTACATATGCGTCGGGGCGTGAACGCTGTAGGCGTCGGCGAACGCCCACGCCGGCCCGCCGAACATGACGTCCGAGCCGAACGCGACGAGCGCGCGCCTGCGGGGGTAGTCCGGGTACGCGGCGAGCACCCGTTCCTTGGCGTCAGGAGCGACGCGGTTGAGGTAGGCATCGATCGACGCCGTGGTCGTGGGCAGCATCGGTGGCTTGGTCCAGGCGAACATCGACGCCTCGTGGCTGTTGGTGCCGATGATCAGCGGCACGCGGGCCAGCGTGCCCTTGCGGGCGGCGTCGATCGGATGATTCGGCAGCAGGTCGACGCCGTAAGTCAGCCCGTAGGCCAGCGTCGGGGTTCTCGCGGCGCTCTTGAGCTGCAGTCGGCCCGCGGCGCGGCGCAGTTGCCGCTGCGGTAGCGCCTTGACCTCGGCGGCGCTCACGCCCAGCCGCTGCAGGAACTCGTGGGCCTGCCTCGCCCGTGCCTCACGGTCGGCGATCAGCGGCAGCGCGGCGCTCTGGGCGATCGCGCGGCGAAACAGGCCGTCGGCCGCTGGGCTGGCCAACAACGCAAGCACCGACGTCGCCCCCGCCGACTCGCCGAACACGGTCACCCGCTCGTGATCTCCGCCGAACGCGGCGATGTTTTCGCGGATCCATCGCAATGCGGCCATTTGGTCCCGCAGCGCGAGATTGTCGTCGAATCCGTCCCCAAGGTCGCCGAGTTCGAATCCGCCGAACACCCCGATCCGGTAGGTGATGTTGACCACCACCACGTTTCCGTTGGCGGCCAGTCGTGACCCGTTGTAGAGCTGGAACTGGCCGGCCCCAAACACGAACGCGCCGCCGGGAATCCACACCATCACCGGCAGCGAGCCATCGGTGTAGGGCGACCACACCGTCAGCGTCAGACAGGCTTCGTCACGCACTTTCGGGTCGTCGCGACCGCCGCCGACGAACGACTTGCCTTGCGGTGGGAGCGGACCGTGTTCGAGCGCGTCACGCACTCCGGTCCACGGCCGCAGCGGCGCCGGTGCGAGAAACCTGCGTTCGGCAACGGGCTGCTCGGCGTACGGCACGCCGCGCCAGACGCCGACACCACCCTCGGTGGTGCCGCGAAGATCTCCCAGCCTCGTGTGTGCGATGGTCGGATGTCCAAGAAGGACTGCCACGCCTAAATCGTAGTGTGCAAAGCTGGGGACACCCGGGTGCCAGACCCGTCCGGCGAGTGCGCGGAGGTAATCGATGACCTTCAACGAAGGCATGCAGATCGACACCAGCACCACGTCGACCAGCGGCGGCGGTCGCGGCCCAGGGCGCGGCATCGCGGTCGGCGGTGGACTGGGTGGGCTGCTGATCGTCGTGGTCGCGCTGTTTCTCGGCGTCGACCCCAGTTCCGTGATGCCCCCGCAACAGCAATACGGCACCGAGGGCGTCGAGGCGCCGGGCTTCGACCTGAGCCAATGTAAGACAGGCGAGGACGCGAACCGGATCGTGCAATGCCGCGTAGTGGCAACGGGTAACTCAGTGGACGGCGTGTGGGAGCAGCTGATGCCGGACTACACCCGGCCGCGGATGCAGTTGTTCACCGGGTCTGTCCAGACCGGGTGTGGACCCGCGACCAGTGACGTCGGGCCGTTCTACTGCCCGCCCGATCAAACCGCCTATTTCGACGTCGGGTTCTTCGACGTGCTGAGGGACCAGTTCGGTTCCAGCGGCGGCCCGTTGGCGCAGGAGTATGTGGTGGCGCACGAATATGGCCATCACGTACAGAACCTGAAGGGTGTGCTGGGCCGCGCGCAGCAGGACCCCGAGGGCGCACAGGGCGCCGGTGTGCGCACCGAACTGCAGGCCGACTGCTACGCCGGCGTCTGGGCACACTACGCGGCCATCACGAAACAGGAAAGCACAGGTGTGCCGTTCCTGGAGCCGTTGAGCGACAAGGACATTGCCGACGCGCTGTCTGCGGCCTCGTCGGTGGGCGACGACCGTATCCAGAAGGCTGCCACCGGTCGGGTCAACCCCGAATCGTGGACGCACGGTTCGTCGGAACAGCGACAGAAGTGGTTCACCGTCGGCTACCAGGCCGGCGACCCCAACAAGTGCGACACCTTCGCGACCAACAACCTTGGTTAGGTCACCAACGGCCGTCGACGCCGTCGCCGAACGCTACCTCGACACGTTCGCGTCGCTGGACCCGTGTGCGGCAACGGAAATGGGCATCCTCGGCCACGATGACGAGGTCACAGACTACTCCCCCGACGCCGTGGGCGCCCGCGTCGAAGCCGCGCGGTCGACGCTACGCGAGCTGGACGGAACCAGCGCGGCCGATGAGGTCGACCATGTGACCATCGCGGCGATGCGCGAACGGCTCGGCCTGCAGATCGAGCTGCACGACGCCCGATTGGATGTCGGCGATCTGAACGTGATCGCCTCGCCGCTGCAGTCGATGCGCGACGTATTCGACTTGATGGGCACCGACACCGACGAGGATTGGGCGCTGATCGGCCGGCGAATGTCCAAGGTGCCCGACCGGGTCGCCGGCTACGCCGAAGCACTGCGCACGGCGGTGGCGGCCGGGCGTGCACCCGCGGCCCGGCAAGTCGCGCGCGGCATTGAGCAGGCAGGCCAGATCCAGCAGCTGTTTGTGGACATGGTGGCGGATGCGGCGCCGAGAAACGCCGCGCTGCATGCGGAATTGCAACAACGCGCCGCGGGTGCCGCCGGCGCATACGCCACGCTGGCCGCCGCACTGCGCGATGAGATTGCACCGCACGCTCGGCACGAGGACGCGTTCGGCCGCGACGTGTACGGGCTGCTGTCGCGGGAATTCCTCGGCACCTCGATCGACCTCGACGAGACTTATCAATGGGGCCTTCGTCAATTGGAAAGCATTGTCGCCGAACAAGAATCGATCGCGGATCGGCTCTATCCAGGGACGTCGGTCAGCGAGGCGCTGCGGCGGCTGGACGACGAGCCTCGTTACCTGGTGCACGGCACCGATGCGTTGCAGGCGTGGATGCAGGACTTGTCCGACCGCGCGGTGGAATCACTGGCCGACACGCATTTCGACATCGCTCCCGCCCTGCGCACGCTGGAATGCCGGATCGCGCCGACCCATACCGGTGGCATCTACTACACCGGGCCCTCCGAGGACCTGAGCCGCCCCGGACGGATGTGGTGGTCGGTCCCGACGGGCGTGGACACGTTTCGCACCTGGCAGGAAACCACCACGGTGTTCCACGAGGGCGTGCCCGGGCACCACCTACAGGTCGGCCGGGCGGTCGTCTCCTCGGACCGGCTGAACCGGTGGCGGCGGATGGGCTGCTGGGTGTCGGGCCACGGCGAGGGTTGGGCGCTGTACGCCGAGCGGTTGATGGCCGACCTCGGCTGGCTCGACGACGCCGGCAACCGGATGGGAATGCTTGACGCGCAACGCTTCCGGGCCGCGCGCGTGGTGATCGACATCGGTGTGCATTGCGGGCTGACCGCGCCGGACGGCGGTCTCTGGGATGCCGAACGGGCGTGGGTATTCCTGCAGTCGCACAGTGCGATGTCCGAGGAGCACCTGCGCTTCGAGCTGGACCGGTACCTGGGCTGGCCGGGTCAGGCGCCGTCGTACGCGATCGGACAGCGGATCTGGCAGCAACTGCGCGACGAGATGCTCGGCCGCGGGCTGTCGTTGCGCGAATTCCATGATCGCGCACTAGATCTCGGCGGGCTGCCGCTCGGCGTCCTGCGGTCAGCCCTCCTTACCGATGTCGCTATCAGCTGATCATTTGAGGAGCTGTGCCTTCGCCAGCTCGAGCACCTGCTTGCGGTTGAGCGGGCCGTGACCGGCGGCGACGAAGTGATTCCCGATCGCAAGCGAGAACAGCAGCATGCTGCGGGCCTCGACCTCCTCGGGGTCGGGGCAAAAAGTACCAATCATCGAGCGCAAGTACTCGATCCGCCGGTTGTCGACACGGCGGAGGCGCTTCGCGACTGACTTGTCACGACGGGCCCAGTCACGGACGGCAAGGTCGATTGGCAGAAGTTGTTTGGAGAAGGTGAACATTCCTGCCCGCCAGACCTTTTCCCTGGCGTCGCCGCCCTCGCTCTGCACGCGCGCAAGCGCCTCGTCGGTGCTGCGGCGTTCCCAGGTGTCGAGCATCTCCTGCAGAAATGCGTCCCGGCCTTCGAAGTACCAATAGAAGCCACCTCGGGTGACACCGAGCTCTTGCGCCAGCAGCTCAATACGCACCGCGTCGGGGCCGCCGGCCGCGAGCGCCTGGAGTCCGGCATCGATCCAACTGCTACGTGGGGTTCTGGTCACGGTCGGCATCGTCTATCCCTACCTTCTCCACACAGCGTTGACAAGCAACTTGTCCATCCATACAGTACTGAATTGTGCGGATGTGAGTCGAAACGGATAGGAGTGGCCGAGCGATGACGGATTCAGTGCGCGACATGATTCGGCAACGAACCAAGAATGGAGAGTCTCGCGCCAAGGTGCGCCAGATCGCTGTGCCGTCGCACGCGCGAGCGCTGCGCACGCTATCCGAC
>JBKOYU010001133.1:0-2812 GCA_046725575.1 Actinomycetota bacterium
GGTCAGCAGCGCTTGCGACCAATCCACCGAGGCCCGCAACGTCTGCTGTCGGCGAACCGCCGTGCGTGCACCCCCGGTCAGCAGCCGGAAGCGGTCATGCAGGCCGTCGCGGATCTCGGTCAGCGACAAAACGCGCACCCGCGCCGCCGCCAGCTCGATCGCCAGCGGCACGCCGTCGAGGCGCCGGCAGATCTCCGCCGCGATGGCGGCGTTGTCGTCGGTGAGGCGGAAATCGGGCCGAACAAGGCGGGCCCGGTCGGTGAACAACTCGATCGCCTCGTCGGCCAGCGACAGCGACGGCACCCGCCAGGTCACCTCGCCGGCTACCCCGATCGGTTCACGGCTCGTCGCCACAAGCGTCACCGCCGCGCAGCCGCCCAGCACGCCGACAACCAGAGCCGCGCTCGCGTCCAGCAGATGCTCGCAGTTGTCCAGCACCACCAGCATCCGTCGGTCGCCGATAAACCGCAGCAGCGTGTCCATCGTGGAGCGGCCCGGCTGGTCGGGCAGGCCCAGCGCCCGGATCACCGCGACCGGAAGCAGATCGGGATCGGTGATCGGCGCCAGATCGACATACCACACCCCGTCGGCGTACCCACCGGCGACGTTCGCCGCCACCTGCACCGCCAGGCGCGTCTTACCCACCCCGCCCGCGCCGGTGAGCGTCACGAGCCGGTTGTCGGCCAGGATCTGCCGCAAGTCGTTCATTTCGGCCTCGCGGCCCACGAAACTCGTGAACTGTACCGGAAGATGCTGGGCGACAACGGTTTCACGCGCACGAAGCGGTGGGAAGTCGTTGCGAAGGTCGGGATGGCACAGCTGCACGACCCGTTCGGGTCGGGGCAGATCGCGCAGATCATGGGTGCCGAGATCGGTCAGCCAGGCGTCGGCCGGCAGATGGTCGAGAACCAGATCTTCGGTGGTGCCCGACAGCACGGTCTGCCCGCCGTGGGCCAGATCGCGCAGGCGCGCGGTCCGGTTGACGGTCGTACCGACGTAATTGCCTTCGTCGCGCAGCTGCACCTCCCCGGTATGCACACCGATGCGCAGCCGGATCGGGGCCAGCGGTGCCCGCTGCAGCTGAAGGGCGCATGCCACGGCGTAGCTGGCACACGTGAACGCGACCACGAAGCTACCGCCCTCGCCCTGTTCCACCGGGCGCACACCGTGATGGGCCGCGATTACCTCGGACACCGTTCGATCGAGCCGCGCGAAGGCGGCCGTCATCTCCTCCGGTTGGGTCTGCCACAGCCGCGTCGAGCCTTCGACGTCGGCCAAAAGCAACGTCACCGTTCCCGTCGGAAGCTCGCTCACACCTAGGTCGCTCCAGTTCAAAGGCGTGTCCGCGAATGGGTCAGCACCGCTCATGCTAGCCAGCATGCGGCGACCACACGCCCCAAAACATCAGCGGAACCGCGTAGATTTGCCGGCCGCGCCGTGCGGATTACGACTGTTCACCGCGCCGATCTACGCGTCCCGACCGATGATCTCGCGCGGACGACATCGGATAGTCGACTCGTGCCGATCCGAGGAGACCATCATGACCATCCACACCACCCGCCAAAGCGGCCGTCAACCCGCGGTAGTGGCACTGGACAGGGAAGCGGCCCGGGCGGCGATCAGCGCGACGGCTGCGCGGTTCACCGCGCTGCTGCGCGGGACCGATGACATCGGGCGGCCGGCCGCGGGCACCGACTGGACCGTCGCCGAGACCGCGGCCCATGTATGCGGCGTGCTCGATGGGTTCAGCGCAGCGATCGCCGGGGAGCTGCCCGCGCTGGAATACGTGCAAGCGGACTTCCCGACCCGGCTGGCTGCCGCTAACGCCGCCACCATCGCCATGGTCGACCACACCGACGCGGGACGGCTCGCGGAGCTGATCACCGCTGGGGCACAACGGTTCCTGAAGCTCGCGGCGGCGGCCGATCCGGATATGGAGTGTGAGACGCCGTGCTACGGCCCCGGTCGGACCCGCACTCCGGACTGCCTCACCGCCCTGGCACTGTCAGAGCTAACCGTGCACGGGCACGACATCGCGACCGGGACAGGCCGGCCATGGCCGATCTCCGCCGAGCACGCGAAGCTTATCGTGGGCACTGTGTGCCCGGAGATGTCGCCGTTGGTGGTGCGGCCCGAGGCGGGCCGCGGCACGCCGGTGACATACGAGATCCGGCTGCGTGGCAACGGTCCGCGGTATGTCATTCGAATCGCGGACGGCACGGCCGAGGTGCAGGCCGCCGGTGGGCCAGTGGACTGTGTGATCTCCGCGGACCCGGTGACTTACCTGCTGGTCTGCTATGGCCGGATGTCGCTCAGCCGGGCGCTGCTGCGCGGTGGGATGCTGGCGTTGGGCCGTCGTCCATGGCTCGGCCTGCGCTTCAAGGACCTGTTCTTCAACCCGTGACGCCCGAGTAAAGAGTTGCCGGCTTGCATTCACCGTCGCCGATATACACCGATGATCGAGGCTGGCGATCCCGCCGAACTGTCGCCGATCCGAATCACGAACGCGGGTCAGGATTTCCAGGTTCTCTGGCGGCCGACAGGCTAGGGGACCGCCTCGACGTCACGCGCCGCGTGCACGTTGCGCGCGATCTCGTCGAGATGTTTCTCCCATGTGCCGCAGCAGCCACCCCAAATGTCGATGTGCGGGTATTGCCGGGCCAAACCGCCCATGAGCTCACCGAGTTCCACTGGGTCGCCCGACTCAAGGTGGCCCAGCGTGCAAAGCGAAATCTTGTCCATCATCGCGGCGTTCGGCCGCAGGCACCGTACCCGTTCGAACCATGTACCCGGCTCGATCGCAGGCATGAAC
>JBKOYU010000270.1:0-11081 GCA_046725575.1 Actinomycetota bacterium
ACACCGGGTGGGTGCGACTGGACCGCGACACCATCGACGCGCTCGCGGCGTACCGCTCCGCACGTGGCCTGCTCGGTTTCGATGACGCGATCACCTCGCTGCTGGCGGCGAACTCGGCGACGCGGGAGACCCCATGACCGCTGGGTGGGACCATGCACGCGCCGTCGCCGACGCGGTGCTGTACGAGGGCTACCTGCTCTACCCGTACCGTGCCACCTCGCGAAAGAACCAGTCGCGCTGGCAGTTCGGCGTGCTGGGGCCGCGGGGCGCCGCGGACACCGGCATCGGTGAGGATGGCACGCTGTCCGCGCAGGTGCTCGTCCGGTCAACTGGCGTCCCGTCGCTCTCGGGCGTCGTGCGGTTCCTGCAGTTGCAGCACCGTGGGGCCGAGCGCGACGTCGGATGCGGCCGCTTCGAGCCAGTCGACGAGCTGAGCACCGGGTCCACCAGCTGGCTCAGCTGGGATGAGGCCGTCGCATGCGAAATCCCGATAGACCGGTTTTCCGCCACGAGTCTGCCGCGCACGCTTGATATCTCGGTCCCTGCGGGCACCGACGTCGAATCGCTGGATGGCGGTCGACTGGTGCGGACGCGTCGGGCGTTACTCGGTCAACTGGACATGTCCGCCGAGCGGGACGGCGACCTCTTGCGGCTGTCGTTCGAGGTGCACAATATTGCGCCACCCGCCGCCGACAAGGACGAAGCGATCGCGACCTCGCTGATCGGCACGCATCTGCTCATCGAAGTCACTGACGGCGAATTCGTGTCGCTGCTGGAACCGCCGGATTCCGCGGCCGCGGCGGTAGCACGGTGCCGGCACCACCGCTGCTTCCCAGTGCTCGCGGGACCGCCGGGCGATAATAACCTGGTGCTGGTGTCGCCGATCATCCTCTACGACCACCCCGAGATCGCCGAACAAAGCAAGGGCGCGCTATACGACTCGACCGAGATCGACGAGATCCTCACGCTGCGGATCATGACGATGACCGACGAGGAGAAGGCGCAGGCGCGCGCAACGGATCCGTTGGCCGCGCAGATCATCGACCGCTGCGATTCCCTGTCGCCGGAGGCGATGCTGGATCTGCACGGTGTGCTGCGCAATCCGCACGCACCGGCCCAGGAGCCGGGGCTGATACCGGAGGTTCCCTCAGACGTGGACTGGTGGGATCCCATGGCGGACAGCGCGGTACGTCCGGAACTGGATGCGATCCTCGTCAACGGCACTCGGGTGACCCGTGGTAGCCGGGTCCGGCTGCGACCGTCGCGCCGGGCGGATGCCCAGGATCTCTTCTACACCGACAAGATCGCCCGCGTCACCTCGGTGCACGAGGACGTCGACGGCGACCAGCACGTCGGCGTTGTCCTCGAGGAGGATCCGGCCGCCGACCTGCACGACTGGTACGGCCGCTACCTGTACTTCGCACCCGACGAGGTCGAACCGCTCATCGAGAGGAGTTAGAGATGGCAGTAGTGGGTTGGATCGCGGTGGTCATCGCCGCACTGGTCCTCCTCATGGCAGTTGTACTCGGGGTCAGGTCTGTGCCTGACGCCATGCGTTACGTGAAGATGCGACGGATGTAGCGGGGTCCGATCACGTCAGGAATCCTGGTAGCCGGGATCGGCAACATCTTCCTTGGGGACGACGGCTTCGGTCCCGAGGTGATGCGCCACGTCCCGCCACGGCTCGCCGGTCCGCGAGTTCAGCTGGTGGACTACGGCATCAAGGGCATGCATCTGGCGTATGACCTGCTCGACGGGTACGAAGCGCTCGTCCTCGTCGACGCCATCCCCAGCCGGGGTGCGCCGGGCACCGTTCATGTCTTCGAGGCCGACCATGAAAGCCTGTCCGCCACAGCGGGTCTCGATGCGCACGCGATGGACCCGGGAGCGGTGTTCGCGAGCCTGAATGCGCTCGGCGGCTCACCGCCGTATACGGTGGTGATCGGTTGTGAGGCCGCGAATGTCGAGGAGGGTATCGGGCTGTCCGACAAGGTCATGGCCGCGATACCCGAAGCGGTGCGGGCGCTCGAGCACGTCTTGGCGCGGCTCCTCCAACCAGTGAAGGGAGGCTGACCATGTGTCTGGGCATCCCGGGACAAGTCATTCGCATGCTGGAGGGCTACGGCGACCAGCTCGCACTCGTCGACGTCGCGGGTGAGCATCGGAAGGTGAACGTCGGGATGCTGCCCGAGGAGACGTTCGCTCCCGGCGACTGGGTCATCATCCATATGGGCTTCGTCGTCGAGAAGACCGACAAAGCCGGCGCCGACGCGGCGATGGAAGGCCTCGAACTGATGGGCAGAGGCCGAGACAGCGAGGCGTCGCCATGACGGCCCGGCGCCGGTTACGTGTGTGCGTGCACGGCGTGGTCCAAGGTGTGGGCTTCCGACCGTTCGTCTACACCACGGCGGCCGCCCTCGGGCTGTCGGGATCCGTACGCAACGACACCTCCGGCGCCATCGTCGAGGTGGAGGGCGATCCCGCCGACATCGACCACTTCGTCTCACGGTTGCGTGACCGCCCACCGCCGTTGGCTGTCGTCGAATCGATTGAGACACAAGATATCCCACCCGTCGGTGGCACTGGCTTTACCATCGCCGACACGTCGCGCTCCGACGGCGGCCGCACGCTGGCCTCCCCCGACGTCGCCATGTGCGCGGACTGTGCGGCCGAACAACGCGACCCATCGAATAGGCGCTACCGTCATGCGTTCGTCAACTGCACCAACTGTGGCCCGCGTTTCACCATCATCGCCTCACTGCCGTACGACCGTGCCTCCACCACCATGGCGTCCTTCGCGATGTGCGCCGAGTGCGCCCGCGAATACGCCGACCCGGCCGACCGGCGTTTCCATGCCCAACCCGTGTGCTGCCCGAACTGCGGACCGGCGCTGCGTTACCGCGACGGCGACGGCGGCTTGACCGACGGCGACGGTGCGCTGCAGCGGGCACGGCAGCTGCTGCACGACGGCGGCATCCTGGCGGTCAAGGGAATCGGCGGCTACCACCTGGCCTGCGACGCCAACGACGAGCGAGCGGTCGCCGAGCTGCGACGGCGAAAGCGGCGCGGCGACAAGCCGTTTGCCGTCATGGTGCCCGACCTGCCGACCGCGTGCGCGATCGCCGACATCGATGACCCGTCCGCGCGGTTACTGGCCGGCCCGCAGCGACCGATCGTGCTGGTGCCTCGCCGTCGCGATGCGCGAATCGCCGACGCGGTGGCGCCGCACAACCCCGACCTCGGCGTCATGCTGGCCTACACGCCGCTGCACACCGTGCTGTTCGGGCTGCCGGGTGATCCCGCAGGGCCGCCCGTGCTGGTGATGACGTCCGGCAATCTCGGCGGGGAGCCGATCTGCTTCACCGATGACGATGCGCTCGAACGGCTTTCGCACCTAGCCGACGGCTGGCTGATGCACGATCGGGCCATCCTGGTGCCCTGCGACGACTCCGTCGTGCGGGTGGTCGACGGGCTTGAGTTACCGATCCGGCGCTCCCGCGGGTATGCGCCACTGCCGATCGCGCTGCCGGTGGCGGTCCCGCCGACCATGGCGGTCGGGGCGGACCTGAAGAACACCATGGCTGTCGCGGACGGGAAGTACGCCTGGCTGAGCCAGCACATCGGCGACATGGATGACCTCGCGACGCTGTCCGCCTTCGACGCGGCGCAACGGCACCTGCAGGAGCTGACCGCCGTCGAGCCCGAAGTGCTTGTGGCCGACGCCCATCCGCTGTACCGGTCCACCGCCTGGGCACACCGCAACGCCGCCGGACGCCCCGTCCGGACCGTGCAGCACCACCACGCTCACATCGCGGCGGTGATGGCCGAGCACGGCCTGGACGGATCACAGCAGGTGCTCGGATTCGCCTTCGACGGGACCGGCTATGGATCCGACGCGGCGGTGTGGGGCGGCGAGGTGCTCCTCGCCAACTACAAGGGCTACCAACGACTGGCGCAACTCTCCTACGTGCCGCTCGCGGGCGGCGACATCAGCGTGCTGCGCCCGTACCGGATGGCGCTGGCCCATCTGTGGTCGGCAGGTATCGCCTGGGAGGCCGATCTGCCGCCGGTGGCGGCCTGCCCCGCAGACGAGCAACGCGTGTTGCGCCAGCAGCTCGAGACGGGACTCGGCTGTGTGCCGACGTCCAGCATGGGCCGGCTGTTCGACGCGGTGTCCGCACTCATCGGCGTCCGGCAGGTGGTGGCCTACGAAGCGCAGGCAGCCATCGAGCTGGAGGGCCTGTCGCGTGGCGTCGACCATGGCGCTACGTCCTATCTATTTGACGTCGACCGCACGGGCCATACCGCCCTGATCGACCCAACTCCGGTGGTGCAGGCGGTGGTCCGCGACCTGCGGGGCGGCGTGCCGCCCGCAGCTATCGGGGCGCGATTCCACTGCGCAGTCGCCGATCTGGTCGCCGACCTGGCACGTCAGGACAGGGATGCATCGCAGACCATCGCGCTGTCGGGCGGGGTTTTCCAGAACGCCCTGTTGCTCCGACTGACGTTGAAGCGATTGTGCGCCGATGGATTCCATGTGATCACACACCGATGCGTGCCGCCGAACGACGGTGGCATCGCATTGGGTCAACTGCTGGTGGGTAACAGCGGATGACCAACGAGACACTCTCAACTGGCCACGCCTTGTTCGCCCGGTACGCCTACCCGCCGAATGAGCTCGGCTATTGCGGGCCGGCCGACGGCGGCGGCACATCCGGACTCGCCGCGCACGCCAGGGAATTCGACGGCGCATGGCCGTACCTGGCGGCCATCGCCGAGGCGGCCGGCGCCCCCGATCCGCTCGACGAGGACGTCGTCAGCAGCTACTGGGTCGGCGGCCCGTCGCTGAGCAAGGTCGACCCCGCCGGCCTGCTGACTCGGCTGCGGACATCCTTCAAGGGACAGGTCACCGGGCTGCTGGATGCGGTTCACGCCGCGCCTGGGGTGTTGGCACACCACAGCTTTCACGTCTTCGTGGTCTACCCGTGGATACGGTTCCTGGACCGCGATTCGGCGACCGCGCTACGCGTCATGCAGGACTGCCGTATCCGCTGGGGAACCGTCGAGGCGGTCGAGGGTGGGTACGCGGTGGTCGCGTCACGCCCGCTGCAGCTCGACGACGGTGCGCTGGCACTCGGCGAACCGCGGCCGGAGCGGGTGCAGTGGAAGAAGGGCGAGCTGTCCCTGGCGCCGGTCCCAGCGCCGGGGTCGATCGTTTCGGCGCACTGGGACTGGGTGTGCGGAACTCTCACCGTCGAACAGAGCACCGCGCTGGAATCGGCCACGCAGGCAACACTGGAGCTGGTCAACGCCACCCGCTCCGAAGGCGTATCCGTGGCCGCGGAATCGGAGCACACTGGTGTCCTGAGGGGAGACCGACAATGACGACCGCACAACTCGGGGGGTCGTACATCGGGGTGGATCTGTCCGCCGATCTGGCTACCGCCGCGTTGGATCTGGCCCGCAGATTCCACCACGGCGCCACCCTCTGGGTGATCTCACCGCAATGGGAGCCGCATGCGCACCACGTCGCCGTCGAGTTCGTCCATCCCGTGATCATGGGCAAGCGGGCGCTGCCGTCGGTCGCGCTCGTCGAACCCGATCCCGTCGCGCAGGCCAGGGTCGCGAGCCAGCCCGGCGATCTGCTGATCGCCGTCGCGTCGGCGGACCAGCCTGCGGTGGTCGACGCCATGCGGAGGGCGCCGGCATGGGGTGTGCTGAGCCTGTGGATCGGTTCGGGCCCGCGGCCGCCTGCAGGCGCGGCCAACCACATCCTCTGGATCGACTCCGACGACCCGATGGTGCCGGCCACCGGGACCTTTGTGCTGATGTACCACCTGCTGTGGGAACTCACCCACGTCTGCTTCGAGCATCCGGGACTGCTCAAGCCGTCTGCCGACGAATGCACCGAGGACGTGTGCGTGACGTGCGGCGACGAGGGGCGCCTTGCGGAGGTGCTGCTCGAGCCCGCCGACGCGACCGGTCAAGCGTTGGTGCGGACGGCCAACGGCGAGGAGTGGGTCGACACCACCATGCTCGGCGAGGTCCGCGTCAACGATCTGATTCTCGTGCACGCAGGAGCGGCGATCACCCGACTGGAGGTCAGCCCATGACGACTCACGAATCGGAAAGCACTGGCTTTCTCTACCCGTTCATCGAATCCGAGGAAACCGACGCGGCCAGCCTTCTCGACGACTTGGCCGCCTCGGCGCGCGCCAAGGCCACCGAAAGCGCACGGCTGCAACGGGAGTCGCTCGACGAGTACGCGCCCGGATTGACTGCGGCCGGAACTCAGATGGCCGAGCGGTTCCTGCGCGGCGGCAGGCTCTACACGCTCGGCAACGGAGGCAGTTCCACCGACGCCGCGACACTGGCGTCGCTGTTCAGCCGTCCGGCGCGGGGCCGGCCGGTGGCCGCCTGGTCGCTGGCCGCCGACGAAGCGGTGGTGACCGCACTCGGCAACGACGTCGGATTCGAACTGATCTTCAAGCGCCAGATCATCGCTCACGCAAGGGATCGCGACGTCGCTATCGCGTTGTCCACGTCGGGTAACTCCGAAGACCTGATGACGGCGATCACCGAAGCCAAGCAACGGGGACTGCTCACCATCGGGTTCTCCGGGCACGACGGCGGCAGGATGGCCGCCGCGGAGGATCTCGACTTCTGCTTCACGGTGCACTCGCAGAGCATCCACCGCATCCAGGAAAGCCACGCGATGCTCGGATACCGCCTGTGGTCGGTGACCCAGGAGCACATGGCCCGTTCGCTGTCCGACGCTCGCCCATGAGCACCACGGCGGACCGCGAAGACCGCGTGCTGGAACGGATCGACAAGTTCCGGCAGCGCCGGCCACGGCTGCTCGACGACGTGGTGACGCTCGCGCACGGGGCGGGCGGCAAGTCGTCGGCGGCCTTGGTCGATGCGGTGTTCCTCGATGCGTTCCGCAACGACGAACTCGAACAACTCGGCGACGCCGCCACGCTGCGCACCCCATCGGGTGAACGGCTCGCGTTCTCGACCGACTCGTATGTCGTTTCGCCGCGGCGCTTTCCGGGCGGATCCATCGGCCACGTCGCCGTGCATGGAACGATCAACGATCTCGCGGTATCGGGTGCGCGTCCGCAATGGCTGTCGGCGGCGTTCGTCATCGAGGAGGGTTTCCCGATCGCCGAGCTGCGCGAAATCGTCGCGGACATGAGCGAAGCCGCGGCGAAGGCGGGCGTGCAGATCGTCACCGGCGATACCAAGGTCGTCGGCAAGGGCGCGGCCGACGGTGTCTACATCTCCACCGCAGGCGTCGGCGTGATCCCCGAAGGCAGGCAGCTGTCGCGCGACCTGGTACGGGCAGGTGACAAGGTGGTGCTGTCCGGGACGATCGGCGAGCACGGGATGGCGGTCATGCTGGCCCGCGGCGACCTGGCGATCGACGCCGACATCGCCTCCGACACCGCGCCCGTGCACGAACTCGTCGAGACACTGCTTGCGGCTGCGCCGTCGACGCGATGGATGCGGGACGCGACGCGCGGCGGCGTCGGCACCGTGGCCAACGAACTGGTCAAGGATTCCCCGTTCGCGCTCATCCTGGACGAGGACAAGCTGCCGGTGATCCCCCAGGTGCTCGGCGCCTGCGACATGCTCGGCATCGACCCGCTGTATGTGGCGAACGAGGGCAAGTTCGTCGCCATCGTTCCGGCCGACGAGGCCGACGCGGCGATCGCCGCACTGCACGACCATCCGCAAGGCGCCGATGCCGCGGTCGTGGGCGAGATCGTCCCTGAACCACACGGAATCGTCGCGCTCCGAACGTCGTTCGGCGGCAGCCGGATCGTCGACATGCTCGTCGGTGACCCGCTACCGCGCATCTGCTGAGAGGAGATTGACGATGTGTCTTGGGATACCGGGCCAAGTTGTCGACATCGTCGACCCCGAACAGTCCCTGGCCAAGGTCGACGTCAACGGTGTCCGAAGAACCATCAGCGTGCGGCTGCTGGCCGACGACAACCTGCAGGTCGGCGACTGGGTGCTCGTGCACGTCGGTTTCGCGATGGCGAAGATCGACGAGCGCGAGGCCGCAATGACGCTCGACCAGGTGAAGAAGATGGGTGCCGACTACGTCAACGAAATCGAAGCGTTCAACGCGTCGGAAATCGCCTGACGGGAAGGGTTGATACGCAATGAGATTCGTCGACGAATTCCGCGACCCTGCCGCCGCACGTGCGCTTGTCAAGTCCATCACAGAGCTGGCGGGCAATGACGAGTTCAAGTTCATGGAGGTGTGCGGCGGTCACACACACACCATCTACCGGCATGGCATCGAGCATCTGTTGCCCGCAGCCGTTGAGCTCGTGCACGGTCCCGGGTGTCCAGTGTGTGTGATTCCGATGGGCCGCGTCGACGACGCGATGTGGCTGGCCGAGCAGCCCGACGTCATCTTCACCACGTTCGGCGACATGATGCGGGTGCCCGGGTCGAAGGGCAACCTCATCGAGGCCAAGGCCCGCGGCGCCGACGTGCGGTTCGTGTACTCGCCGCTCGACGCGCTCAAAGTCGCACTCGACAACCCCGACCGCGACGTCGTGTTCTTCGCGGTCGGATTCGAGACGACGGCGCCGTCCACCGCGGTCACCCTGGTTCGGGCGCGCGCGCTCGGTGTGCGCAACTTCAGCGTGTTCTGCAACCACGTCACGATCGTCCCGCCGATCAAGGCCATCCTCGAGTCACCCGATTTGCGGCTGTCGGGGTTCCTCGGGCCCGGCCACGTTTCCACGGTGGTGGGCCTGCGCCCGTACCGGTTCGTGCCGGAGGTCTACGGAAAACCCATGGTGGTGGCCGGGTTCGAGCCGCTCGACATCCTCGCGTCGGTGCACATGCTGCTGCAGCAGATCCGCGACGGACGCTGCGAGGTCGAGAACCAGTACACCCGGGTGGTCAGGCCCGAGGGCAATACCCAGGCGCTGAAGCTGATGGCCGAGACGTTCGAGCTGAGGCCGCACTTCGAATGGCGCGGACTGGGTTTCATCTCGCAGAGTGCCTTGAAGGTGCACTCCGACTACGCCGACTTCGATGCGGAACGCAAGTTCGACATGCCCGGCGTGCGAGTCGCCGATCCCAAGGCGTGCCAATGCGGCGAGGTGCTCAAGGGCGTGATCAAGCCGTGGGAGTGCAAGGTGTTCGGCACGGCGTGCACACCCGAAACGCCGATCGGCACATGCATGGTGTCCCCGGAGGGCGCCTGCGCGGCGTACTACAACTTCGGCAGGCTGCACCGCGAAACCGCGCAGCTGCTCGGCCGGCGCGGCTAGGTTTCCCGCGAGCTAAGAACTCACCACTGGTCGCGCGGGACGTCGAAGTCCGTGCACAACGCGCGCCAGACGTCGCGCGGATCGACGCCGTCCTCGATGGCCTGGGCGGAGGTCCGCCCGAATCGGGTCAGTACATGGTCGACAAGCAGGGACGCACCACGCACCGGTCCGAACTGTCCCTCGACCAGTTCGTTGAATTCCGTCAACCGCACCCGACCAAACTACGCCGACGCCGCCAGAGCTTCATGGCACACCCGTACCGGATCTTCGACCTCTGCGACGCTGGCGCCGGCCAGCCTGGCGGCATCCCGGTACCGGGTACTCGACAACACCTCGCTGACGGCGGCCACCAGCGAGTCCGACGTCAACGGCCGCACCAGTTGCGCACTGCCTTGGCGCACAAGGCGATTCGCGATCTCCCACTGATCGCCGCCGCCGGGCGCCACCACCATCGGTACCCCGGCCAGCAGCGCCTTGGACACCAAGCCGTGCCCGCCGCCGCAGATCACCAGATCGGCGTGCGCCAGCAGTTCATCCTGTCGGCCGAGACCGACCACCGCCCACGGCGGCACCGCAACCTCGGGTCCGTCGAGCCGCGACACCACCACGCGTGCCCCGACGGGCAGCGTCTCCCCCGGCGTCAGCGTCTCTAGTGCCAGAGAGGCCATCCCACGGGCGCCGGTCATCGCCGTCGACGGCGCCACCACCACCACGGGACCAGAACCCGCGGGTATCTCCAACACCGCTTCAGTCGGTTCGAAGTGCAGCGGACCCACCACCACGGCCTCTTTCGGCCAGTCAGGGCGGGGCACCTCCAGCGCGGGCAGGGTGGCGACCAGACGCCGCAGCGGTCCGGGATCGACAGCGGGCAGACCGATTTCGACTCTGACTGCAGACCGCTGGCGCAGGCCCTGACGCCAGGACCGCGCGGTGAGCGCCCGCATGATGGAGTCCCGCAGACGACCGCGGATCCCGACGCCGGGAGCCAACCCACTACCCAGCGGCGGCAGTCCCTTCGACGGCCGGTACAGCGGGGATGGGTTGAGCTCGATCCACGGCACGCCGAGCAGCTCGGCGGCCAGCCCGCCGCATGCGGTGATCACATCGGACACCACCAGGTCCGGCGCCAGGTCGTGCAGCCGCGGCACGTTGAGCACCGCCATCCGCCCCGCCCGCTGGTGGATCTTCGCCCCGGCGTCGGTGTCATCGTCGGCCGCGATGGGGTCAAGCCCGTCGAGCTCGACGGCGTCTACCCCGGCCCCACGCGCGGTGTCCAGCCATTCGGTGCCCGTTAGCAGCGTCGGAGCGTCCCCGGCGGCGAGGAACCGGCGGCACAGTGCAATGGCCGGAAAGGCGTGCCCGGGATCCGGTCCGGCAACCACGGCGACCCGCACGCGCCTACCGTTACCTGAAATGTGCGCGCTTGTATGGCTTAGCATTTCAGGCGTCCCCTTGCGGGGTTTGGGTTCTGGCCTCGCCGCTTCCGGCCTCACCAGAGGCAGGACTTGCGGAAGCTCCGCCGGCGCCGGATGATCCGGCGTCCGCGCCATGGCCTGTACCAACCGACGGTCCGGTTGGCCCGGGTACCGATGGGGCCGTGGTCGCGACTGGACCACAACTGGCATGATCCGGCCAGTCACGGAGATTGAGCGCAGCATTCCTGTCACGGTCGACGACTTCACCGGTCTGCGGGCACACCAGCTTCTTGTCGACGCGGCCCCTGCCGATCAACCGGCACGGCCTACCGTCCGGTTGGGTGTGGCCGTGGTGGATCTGGCT
>JBKOYU010000689.1:0-1495 GCA_046725575.1 Actinomycetota bacterium
GATGAGACGTCAACATCCTTGACCGTGCCGACGGTGTACAGCGTGATAGTGCCGGGACCGGCAATGGCGCGACCGGGCTCCACCACGAGCCGGGGCGCGGGCAGGCCGACCGCGGCGGATTCGTTGCGGACGATGGCACCGAGCTTGGCCGCCAGGTCGTGCACCGGTGGTGGATCGTCGTTCGGCAGATACGAAATGCCGAGACCGCCGCCGAGGTCGACGGTCTCCAGTTGGCTTGTCTTGTCGACGCCGAACTCGGCGACGACGTCGTGCAACAGGCCGATCACCCGGTGGGCGGCCAGCTCGAAGCCATCGACGTCGAAGATCTGGGAGCCGATGTGGCTGTGCAGGCCGACGAGGCGCAGGTTGTCGGTGGCGAATACGCGCCGCACCGCGGCCATGGCCGCACCATTGGCCAGCGACAGCCCGAACTTCTGATCCTCGTGGGCAGTGGCAATGAACTCGTGGGTGTGGGCCTCGACGCCGACGGTGACCCTCACGAGAACGTCCTGGACGACACCGGCTGCACCGGCGATCTCGTCGAGGCGTTCGATCTCGGTCATCGAGTCGAGCACGACCTGGCCGATCCCGGCCTTGACGGCCACCGTCAGCTCGTCGACGGATTTATTGTTGCCGTGCAACGTGATTCGTTCGGGCGGGAAGTTGGCGTGTAGTGCGACGGCCAGCTCGCCGCCGCTGGCCACATCGAGCGACAAGCCTTCTTCGTTGATCCAGCGCGCCACCTTCGTGCACAGAAACGCCTTGGCGGCGTAGTGCACGTTGTCACCGCCGCCGAACGCGGCGGCGATCTCGCGGCAGCGCGAGCGGAAGTCGTCCTCGTCGATCACGAAGACCGGAGTACCGAACTCGGCGGCGATGTCGGTGACCGGCACGCCTGCGATCGAGACCACGCCGTCGTCGCCGCGAACGGTGTTGTGCGGCCACACGTTCGGAGCGAGCTTGACCACGTCCGCCGGGGACTGCGGCCGGGGCGGGGCGCCGCCGTGGTGGATCTCTTCAGCGTGCCTGGGCCCGGCGGGATGAGCGATCACATGCGCTCCGGAGCGGTGACACCGAGGATGGCAAGGCCGTTGCCGATGACCTGGCGGGTCGCCTGGCACAGTGCCAGTCGCGCGGCATGCAGGTCGGTGGGCGCCTCGTCGCCTTGCGGCAGCACCCGGCAGGAGTCATAGAATCGGTGGTAGTCGCCGGCCAAGTCCTCCAGGTAGCGGGAGACCCGGTGCGGTTCACGCAGTGCCGCAGCGGTTTTCAGCACACGCGGGAATTCGCCGAGGTTGCGAATCAGCGTGCCTTCCTTGTCGTGCGAGAGTAGCTCGAGATGGTCGGCGCTGGGAGCGAGGCCTAACTCAGCGGCATTGCGGGCCAGCGCCGCCAGCCGGGCGTGCGCGTATTGCACGTAATAGACCGGGTTTTCGTTGGAGGCCGACGACCACAGCTCGAGATCGATGTCGATCGGGGTGTCGACTGAGGACCG
>JBKOYU010000273.1:0-1939 GCA_046725575.1 Actinomycetota bacterium
ATCCTGGGCGACCGGTTTGCGAAGGAGATCGTCGACCGCATCGACTACGACTGGAAAAAGACCGCGATCAGGGCGGCGAACTCGCCGGCGGTGACGACCCGCTCCGCGCACTTCGACCGCTGGTCACGCCAGTTCCTCGCCGTTCACCCCGAGGCCGTTGTGCTGCACCTGGGCTGCGGGCTGGACGCGCGCTTCTTTCGGCTGGACCCAGGCCCAGGTGTCGAGTGGTACGACGTTGACTACCCCGACGTCGCGCACCTACGCCAGCAGCTCTATCCGTCCCGCGACCACTACCACGTCATCGCGGCATCGGTCACTGACCCGAGCTGGTTCGCCGAGATTCCGCGAGACCGTCCGACACTGATGATCGGCGAGGGCCTGACCATGTACCTGACCCGCGAAGACGGCGTCGCGCTGCTGCGCCGGGTCGTGGAGCACGCCCCGTCCGGCGAGTTGCAGTTCGACGCGTTCAACCGGTTGGGCATCAAGTCGCAGTGGACCAACACGGTGGTGCGGCGTTCGGGCGCGACGCTGCATTGGGGCATCGACGGACCAGACGACATCATCAAGGCGGTGCCCGGGCTGCGGCTGCTGGCCTGGGTATCGGCCCTCGAATCGGACGATTTCGCCCGGGTGCCCTGGTACTACCGAGCCACGCTGAGCGCGATGAGGCTGGTGCCCCGGCTGCGCTACATGGCGCAGTACCACCGCTACGCCTTCTGAGCGGCCTTCTGCGCCCGCACGCCCAGCACGGGTTGGCGACGCCGACCATGACCCCAACCCGCGGCCCATGGCCAGCGGCCGCGGTCATCGGCCCACACCAACTGCAGCGCCCGAATATCCGGACCGCCCAGCGCCACGGCGAAATTCATGTGCGCATCGGGATGCTCCACCTCGACGATCTCGAGAAGCGGCCCGTCGCCCACAGCGATGTGCGCACCGGGCTTGAGAACGCGTCCGCCCACGGCGGCCTCGGCGACATCATTCAACAAGCGGGCCGCCCGCTGCTGTGACAGTGCCGTGACCAACAGCTCCGCCAGGCCGCGGTCATGAAGTCCGATCGTGTACGCATATGGGCGCCGGTCGTCTTCGACGGCCTGCACCACCCATCCGTGTAGTCGGATCGTCGCGCGAAGTTCGTCGAGGTACTCCTCGGTGGTGCCGTTGGGGTTGTCGCACTGCCAGCACATGACCCACCTTCCTGTAGTAGTTACGGCCAGCTTGCGCCGGGGGTCCGACAACTACCGGCGCTCAGGGAACTGGCGGGCGCGCATACCGAGCACCGGCTGGCGTCGTCGACCGTCGCAGAACGCAGCGGACCACGGCCAGCGCCCACGACCGTCCGCCCACACGAGCTGCAGCGCCCGAATATCGGGGCCGCCAAGCGCGACGGCGAATTTCAGGTGCGCGTCGGGGTGACCCAACTCGACGATCTCGATGAGTGGTCCCGATGGCACCTTGATCTGCTGACCCGCGGTCAAATTGCTGTCGGCCACGGCATCACGCGCCACCGTGTTCAAGAGTCGGTTGGCCCGCTGCGGGGAGACGGCGGTGACCAACAGTTCGGGCACACCCCAATCATGGAGTCCGATCGTGTACGCGAAAGGGGTCCGGTCGCTTTCGACGTACTGCACCATCCATCCGTGTGTGCGGATCGCCTCCCGCACTTCCTCGAAGTAGTCGTCGATAGTGCGATCGGGGTTGTCGCATTGCCAGCACACGGCCGTACCTTTCTGTCGTCGTTGCGGCCAGCCTGCACCGGTGGTCCGACAAGTTTTTGACTAGCCGCCGGCCCTGTCAGAATCGGACGGTGCCCACCGCAGGTCCCGTCAACGGTCGCGTGTCGAACTGGTTCACCGAGTACCCGCCACTACGTCCGCCGTTGCCCGGGAACCGCGACGCCGACGTGTGCATCGTCGGCGCCGGATACACCGGGCTG
>JBKOYU010001113.1:0-1909 GCA_046725575.1 Actinomycetota bacterium
TGTCGTGGCCGCGCAACATCCCGATCGAGGGCGAGCCGGCCGACGTCGTGAAGATCGTCGAAGAGTACGGAGCCTGGCTTGCCAAAAGCGATGTGCCGAAACTCTTCGTGAATGGCAACCCCGGCTCGATCATCCAGGGACGTGTCCGCGACTTCGTCCGCACCTGGCCAAACCAGACCGAAGTCACCGTGCCCGGTTTGCACTTCCTGCAGGAGGACAGCCCCGACGAAATCGGCGCGGCCGTAGCGTCTTTCGTGCGCGCGGTGCGCGCCGCCGCTGATTAGGGCGAGCAGACGGCAAGTTCACCACTGCGACAGCTTGCACTGCAGGTTGTAAGGAGCGTCCTGCTGCACGACCACCTGAACGTCGACGGCGATCTCGCAGTGAGGATTCGGTTCGGCCTGCCCGCCGTGCGTGGTGCTGCTCACGGTCAAGATCGCCCACTGCGGGTCCGCGAGCGTGGTTTCGAACACCCATGGCACGCCCGGCGCCACGTTGACCGTCTCCCGCTTCACGAACGCGTACGCGTCGGCGTTATAGGCCTGCTTGCTCGGAGGTTGAGTTGTCAGATAGAAGAGGTCGAAATCCGCACCGCCTGCCGACGTGAGCGTATACCGCACCTGGTGAGCGGCCGGCTCAGCGGTCGACGTGCCATGACCTAACGCAATTCCGGCGGCGGCCACCGCCAATGCCGCCCCGACTCTGGCTGTCGTTGTTCGCATGTCCGTCACATCGCCGCACCGTACCGGATTGTTACAAATACATCAGCTCAGCTATGCCGCACCTGGCTAACGGCAAACCAACTCCAGCATAGTGACACGTTAATTTGTTCGTCACGCGCAGACATTTCGCAGAAACACAGGCGATCTAACGTCCCGATTCGACGCCCCGCGGGGTCTTCACATCTGCGCTCCAACCGACGCTCATCAGCGGATGTGCGCTGCTGACGACTAGAAAGGCTGTCTATGCGACTACCACGACGCTCATCGTTGAAAAGGTCGGCTCTAGCTGCAGGGAGCGTCGTGGCCGCAACCAGCCTGTTGTTGTCAGGCTGCGGAAGCAAGGCGACAGAATCGGACTCGGCAAACGCCGCATCGTGCGTGGACACGTCCGGACCGACCATCAAGGTGGGTGCCCTGAACTCGCTGTCGGGCACCATGGCGATCTCCGAGGTGACCGTTCGCCACGCCATCGACTTGGCCGTTGAGCAGATCAACGCCGCGGGCGGCGTGATGGGCAAGCAAATTCAACTCGTCGGGGAGGATGGTGCGTCCGAGCCGACGGTGTTCGCCGAGAAGGCCCAGAAGCTGATCTCCAGCGACTGCGTCGCGGCGGTCTTCGGCGGCTGGACCTCGTCGAGCCGCAAGGCGATGCTCCCGGTGTTCGAAAGCGCCAACTCGCTGCTGTACTACCCGGTGCAGTACGAGGGTCTTGAGTCGTCGAAGAACATCTTCTACACCGGTGCCACCACCAACCAGCAGATCGTGCCCGCGCTGGACTATCTGAAGGAGAAGGGCATCAAGTCGCTGTATCTGGTCGGCAGCGACTACGTCTTCCCGCAGACCGCCAACCGGATCATCAAGGCGTACGCCGCCGCCAACGGCATCGAGATCAAGGGCGAGGACTACACGCCGCTGGGCTCGACGGACTTCTCGACCATCGTCAACAAGGTCCGCGGCTCCAACGCCGGCGCGGTGTTCAACACCCTCAACGGCGATTCCAACGTCGCGTTCTTCAAGGAGTACACCAACGCCGGCCTGACGCCACAGAAGATGCCGGTGGTGTCGGTGTCGATCGCCGAGGAAGAGGTCACCGGCATCGGCGCGAAGAACATCGAGGGCCAGCTGACCGCGTGGAACTACTACCAGACCGTCGATAACCCGGTGAACAAGGCGTTCGTCAAGGCCTA
>JBKOYU010000568.1:0-2989 GCA_046725575.1 Actinomycetota bacterium
GATAGGTCTCCCCCGGGTTGAGGGTGGGACGGCGCAACTCGTCGACCCGCGCGGCGCGGAGAGCCTCGGCAACCTCGGCGTCGGCGCGAAACGCGGCGGCGCGCTGCTTGAGCAACAGGTACATCCGCATGTTCGCCGCGGCCGAGGCCCATACCCCGGTGATGTCCTCGGTGCGGCTGGGCTTGTAGTCGAAGTGCCTAGGCCCGGAGTAGCTCGGGCCGCCGTCGACGCCGCCGTTCTCCAACAGGTCGACGAGCGCGAACGCGTTGGCCAGGTCACCGTGGCCGAACACCAGATCCTGGTCGAACTTGATGCCGCGCTGGCCGTTCAGATCGATGTGAAATAGCTTGCCGCAGTAGAGCGCCTGGCTGATGCCGTGCATAAAGTTCAGGCCCGCCATCTGCTCGTGGCCGGTCTCGGGGTTGACGCCCACCATCTCGGGGTGCGCGAGCGTGTCGATGAAGGCCAGCGCATGGCCGACGGTCGGCAGCAGGATGTCCCCGCGCGGCTCGTTCGGCTTCGGCTCGATCGCGAACCGCAGCCGGCATTTGTTGTCGATGACGTACTGGCACAACAGATCGAGCGCCTCGCGGTAGCGTTCGAACGCGGCGCGCACGTCCTTGGCGCTGTCGTATTCGCTGCCCTCCCGGCCGCCCCACATCACGAATGTTTCCGCGCCGAGTTCGGCGGCCAGGTCGATGTTGCGCAGCGCCTTGCGCAGCGCGAATCGCCGGACGCCACGGTCGTTGCTGGTGAACGCGCCGTCCTTGAAGACGGGGTGGGTGAACAGGTTGGTGGTGACCATCGGCACGACCATCCCGGTCGATTGCAGCGCGGCCGTGAGCCGGCCGATCGCGCGCCGCCGCTCCTCGTCGGAACTGCCGAACGGGAACAGGTCGTCGTCGTGGAACGTCAGGCCGTATGCACCCAGCTCAGCGAGCCGCTCCACCGCCTCGACCACGTCCAGGGCGGGGCGGGTGGCCACCCCGAACGGATCGTTGGCGACCCAGCCGACGGTCCACAGGCCGAAGGAGAATTTGTCGGACGGCTTCGGCGCGAGAGCTTCATCTCCCGGGCTGGCCGCCGGGATGCTGGATTCGAGGACGGACATGACGGGCTCCTGAAAGTGGATTTGTTCAGATGCCGAACATAAGATGTGTCCCGAGCCACTGTCAAGGGAGCGCCGTGAGGATTGGCACCAGCACCGACGATGTCCGCCGCCGGAACCTGTCCGGTGTGCTGACGCTCGTGCATCGGCATCACGCGCTGAGCCGCGCGGAGTTGACCCGAAGAACCGGACTGTCCCGCTCCACCGTCAAGGACCTGGTGGAGGAACTGGTCGACGGGGGGCTCGTGGAGGAGTTGCAGGCGGGTGCCGCCACCCAGGTCGGCAGGCCGAGCCCGATCGTGCGGCCGCAGACGCGGGCGCTGACCGTGGCGGTGAATCCCGAAATCGATGCCATCACAATCGGTTTGGTCGCCCTGGGTGGAACCGTTCTCGACATCACGAGACGGCCGACGGCGGGCATCCCCACCGCCCACGACACCGTGACCATCGCCGCCGAGGCCATCGACCGGATCCGGCGAGAACTCCATCCGGACCGCACGATCACCGCGATCGGGGTCGCCGTCCCCGGCCTCGTCCACGCACCCGGCTCGGCCGTGACGCTAGCGCCGCACCTGGACTGGCACGATGAAGAGCTGGGGCAGATGCTCAGCGCCGCGACGGGATTGCCGGTCTTCGCCGCCAACGACGCCAACCTGGGCGCGATCGCCGAGCACATCTTCGGCCGCCACACCAACCCCGACCACATGATCTACGTCAACGGCGGGGCCAGCGGTATCGGCGCCGGGTTCGTCGTGGCCGGGCAACTGCTCGAGGGCGCGGCAGGCTACGCCGGCGAACTCGGCCACACCTACGTCGGCGGTATCGGCACCTGTCATTGCGGACGCATCGGTTGCCTGGAGACCGAAGTCAGCCAGTCGACGACGGAATCGGTTGAGCACCAAGCGCGCCATCTCGGGATCGCACTCGGCAACGCGATCAACATGATGAATCCCAACCTGATCGTGCTCGGCGGATTCCTGCGGGTCTTTCCGGAGCTCGCCCCAGACGTGCTGAACGACGCGGTCAGTAGCCACAGTCTGCGCGCCCCTCGCGATCTGGTCCGGATCGTGCCGGCCAGTCTCGATTCGGAGACGCTCATGATCGGCGCCGCCGAACTGGCATTTGCGCCGCTACTCGCCGATCCGGCCGCGCACTATCGTCAACGCGTCGACCGCGACGACGCCGCCGGCTGATGCGATCACCGGGTTGGCCTCGGCGGCGTCGAGCACATCGCCGAGTTCGCATGCCAACTCCGAGAAGGCCACGATCACATCGGCCAGGTGGCTACCGGCCCTCCACAGGCCGACCATGACGCATTCGCGCGCTTGCTGCGCGACACTGAATCGCGGACCTGTGAACCCAGAACTGCGACAAGTTAATCGAGTCGAACGACATTGCCGCCGTCCAATCATGTTGTCGCACTGCAGGTCAGGCAGCTACTAGTGCGAGCCCATCATGCGTGGAACGTAGTGCGTGGTTCGGGAACGCTTCCGGGCAGGTCGGCTAAGACCGCCCATCCCGGCCTTCCCGATTGACGGTGTCGCTCCCGTTAACGTCGCCGAGATCGCCACGGCGGCAGCAATTCTCGCGCCCGACGCCGGTGCCGCGATCAACGAACCCGTCCTCGTTGGCGTCGGCTATACCGTCCGATACCGCCACCCGACGCTATCGCCACGCGGTGCTCGGCCACCGAGCCGAAGCGATCGTTGCACCACGCAGACGCGACGCATATCTCATAGTCCGCATTACCTTCGTCTGAAGATTTCGAGTTACCGAGGAGCACCGACATGACACTTGGCAACACTGACACGATCGAGCAGTTGACCGTTAATACGATCCGTACGTTGTCGATGGATGCGGTGCAGGCGGCCAATTCGGGGC
>JBKOYU010000060.1:0-3856 GCA_046725575.1 Actinomycetota bacterium
GCCTCGAGTTCTCCGATTGGGGGCGCTTCGGCTACCAACAGGTCCTCCAAACATCCAGTCGGGACATCCCCGGCAGTCTTCAGAGATGAATCCTAGCTCCCGAACCTGCCCGAAGTCGGGGTGGTCCTACAAACGGTCGTAATTGCCTGCCGATGTCGCTCGACCGGCCGGGAAGTGCCTGGATGTTACCGTCGGCGACGTGCGGATCAGCGGGCGGCGGGCAGGCGTTGTTGCCGCCTCGATTGCCGTGCTCACCGCGGTCGTGGTGACGCTCGCGACCGGCTGCGGATCGCGGGGGGGAAGCCCGCCGTCGCCGGCCGGTCAGCAGTCCGTCATCACCAGCACCACCAAGATCGCCGGCGCGGGCGTGCTCGGCAATCAGCGCAGGCCCGACGAATCGTGTGCACCCGACCCCGCAGCGCTCGACCCGGGCCCGCCGGATCGTGAGATCCGCCACGCGGCGGGCACCACCACCGTGCGCGCCGACCCGCAGCGCATCGTCGTGCTATCGGGTGACCAACTCGACGCCCTCTGCGCGCTGGGGCTGCAGTCGCGCATCGTCGGGGCCGCATTGCCCGACGGCTCCACCAGCCAGCCGTCCTATCTCGGCACCGTCGTGCATGACGTTCCTGGCGTCGGCACGCGCAGTGAGCCCGATCTGTTGGCGATCAAAGCCGCTTCGCCCGATCTGATCCTTGGCTCTCAGGCGCTGACGCCGGACGCATACCCGCAGCTGACCGCGATCGCACCGACGGTGTTCACTGGTCCACCCGGTGCGAAGTGGGAGGACAACCTGCGCACCGTTGGCGCCGCGACGGGACGCTTCGACGCCGCCAGCGGCTTGATCGACGGCTTCGAGAAGGACGCGGACAAGACCGGCGCCGACAACGACGCCACCCACTTTCAGGCGTCGGTGGTACAGCTGACCGACACCACGATGCGCGTATACGGAGCGGACACCTTCCCCGGCAGCGTGCTGGCCGCCGTCGGGGTGGATCGCCCCGCGGCGCAACGCTTTACCGACAAGCCGTATGTCGAAATCGGCATCACCGACACCGACATGGAGAACTCCCCCGACTTCTCCATCGCCGACGGCGACATCGTCTACATCTCGTTCGCATCGCCCGCCGCCAAGGACCGCGCGCCGACGGTGCTCAACGGTGACGCATGGACGAAGCTGTCGGCCAACCGCGACAACCGGGTGTTCGCGGTCAACAACGAGGTGTGGCAGACCGGCGAGGGCATCGTCGCGGCGCGCGGCATGCTGGCCGATCTGAAGTGGGTCAACGCCCCGATCAACTAATGTCGCGCAGGTGATCCACGTGCTGACGTCGACCTACCTGCAAGCGCCCGACGTCGTCGACCAGACTCGGCCGGCTCACCTGAAGTTCCTGGAGGCCGAGATCGAGGCGGGCCGCCTGCTGCTCGCCGGTCGTCAGGAGGACGGGTCCGGCGGCGTCCTCATCACCGCCGACATGTCTGCCGAGGAGGCCCAGGCGCTCCTCGATCGCGACCCCTATGTGCAGGCCGGAGTGGCCCACTATGAGCGCCGCTCGTTCAATGGCGCATACCGCGCCCCAGGACTTTAGGCTGCAATTCACAGCTCGAACGGGGAATGACGGCCGGCGCATCGACCGTTAATCCCAGTGAGCCGCACTGTCGCGGCAAATCCAATTAGCTTCACTGCGTTTCTTGGTGCTTGCGATAAAGACGACAAAGAGGATCAATATGACGACGAGCGTTTCCGCCTACGCCGCGACTTCGGCCACCGAGCCGCTGACCAAGACCACGATCACCCGCCGCGACGTAGGACCGCACGATGTCGCGTTCGACATTCATTTCGCGGGTATCTGTCACTCCGACATCCACACAGTGAAGGCCGAGTGGGGGCAGCCGAACTACCCCGTCGTCCCCGGCCATGAGATCGCCGGTGTCGTCACCGCCGTCGGCTCCGAGGTGACCAAGTACAAGGTCGGCGACCACGTCGGCGTCGGCTGCTTCGTCGACTCCTGCCGCGAGTGCGACAACTGCAAGGCCGGCCTCGAGCAGTACTGCACCGGCGGCGGCATGGTCGGCACCTACAACGCCGTCCTCAAGGACGGCGAGAAGACCTACGGCGGCTACAGCGGCGCCATCGTGGTCGACGAGAACTACGTGCTGCGCATCCCCGACAGCATCCCGCTCGACGCCGCCGCTCCCCTGCTCTGCGCGGGCATCACGCTGTATTCGCCACTGCGACACTGGAATGCCGGCCCCAACAAGCAGGTCGCCATCATCGGCCTCGGCGGACTCGGCCACATGGGCGTCAAACTCGCCAAGGCGATGGGCGCTCACGTGACGGTGCTGAGCCAGTCGTTGAAGAAGATGGAGGACGGCCTGCGCCTGGGCGCCGACGAGTACTACGCGACCAGCGACCCGGACACCTTCACCAAGCTGGCTGGCCGCTTCGACCTGATCCTGAACACGGTGTCGGCCAACCTGAACATGGGCGACTACCTCGGCCTGTTGGCCACCGACGGCACACTCGTCGAGCTCGGCGCCCCGGAGCATCCGCTGGAGGTGCCGTTCTTCCCGCTGGGCGCCATGCGGCGCAGCCTGGCCGGCTCGATGATCGGCGGCATCGCCGAAACCCAGGAGATGCTCGACTTCTGCGCCGAGCACGACGTGCGCCCCGAAATCGAAGTGATTCAGCCGGATTACATCAACGAGGCCTACGACCGCGTGCTCGCCAGCGACGTGCGGTACCGCTTCGTCATCGACACGGAGTCACTGCGGTGACGACATCGACAGCAGAACCGCTGTCCACTTAAATCGCGGACTGGTCGACACCGTGCAGCGGCCAGCCGGCGGCGGCCAGTTTGGCGGCGACCCGTTGGACGTTCTCCGTGCCGGCGTCGTGATGTGAGACGTCTTTGATGAACGCGGCGATCTCGTCCCGACACGCCGCGTGTTCGGGGCCATCTGCGTCTTCTCGGCAGGAGATCCGTGACGCTAGGTTGCTAGCATGATAGCCTGATGTTCGTGGGCGACGAGGACGTCAAGCAGTTCAACGTGTATCTGCCGGTCGGCTTGATCAGGCGGGTCAAACATCATGCGATCGAGACGGAGTCATCCCTCTCGGCGCTGGTGGCCGATGCGCTGCGGGCCTACCTCGACACCCACGGCAGGCAATCGACGAAGGAGAGCTGAATGACGACCGAGGGCATCGAGGCCGTGTTCCTGGAGACCCACAACTGGGGCAAGTCGGCCAAGTTCTTTCAGGGGCTCGGCTACGAAATCGAGTTCGCGACCGACCACAACTCCGGTCAGCTGCGCCACGGTGATAGCCCCTACCTGTTCATCGCCGAGGTCCCCGAAGAAGAGCCGACCCGACGTCACATCGTGTTGGGCGTGGCCGATGCCGACGCGTTCGAGCTCGACGCCTCCGTCGAGGTCGTCAGCCCGTGGGAGGACACCCATTGGGGCACAAGGCTGATGACGGTTCGCGACCCTGACGGCCGCGAGTGGAAACTGCAGGCACCGAAGAAATGAGCCACCCAACCGCGACACCCGACAGCACCGCGGTCCGCACCGCCCTGTGGCGCGCGCTGCATCTGGAAGTCGACGCGCCACCGCACGTCCTTGAGGACCGGATCGGTCTGCAACTGGCCGCGCCGGATCCCGATTGGCGCCAGCGGCCCGACATGAACGAATACGCCACACCGGGTGTCCGCGCATCGATCGTGGCACGCGCCCGGTTCATCGAAGACTTGGTCATCGAACAGGTCGAGCGCGGCGTCGGGCAGTACGTTCTGCTCGGTGCGGGCCTGGACACGTTCGCCCAGCGCAGACCTGAAATCAGCTCGCAGATCATGGT
>JBKOYU010001157.1:0-2547 GCA_046725575.1 Actinomycetota bacterium
GCCGAGGGCAAGGGCTGCAAGACCCAACCGCGCTGAATCCTCCTCCGGGTAAAGGGTTTACACCGGTTCACGAGGACGCGGACGGATCGCTACTTTCGTCCGACCCACTCGATGGACTACCAGCTGCCCCATCTCCGGGAAGGCGGCCACGCCATGAGTGGCGATCGTTGTCCCCTTGCGGCGACTAATTTTCCACCGACCTGGGCGACCGCCGTGTCAGCTCCTTTAATGATCCATTCAGCCGGCGAATCGTCGGGTGGGTCGTGTCCGTCGCGCCCGAAGTGGACGCGGTCGGTTCCGTCGTCTCAGTCGCCGACGGAGTGCTCGGCGGGTTTTCAGTGTCAACATTGACGTCCCGCGACGTCTGCTTGTCGTTGGGCGGCACATCCGCCTCACGCGATCGCACGGGCTCGTCGATGGCCGACGAGGGACGAGACGTGCCCGTGGGATTGTCGGTGTTCGACTGTCGAGCCACCCGACGAAGTGGTCAGCCATGTCTTCCGGTTGGATGTGCAGCGTGTTCATAGCCCAACCGCCGTAACAGCGGCCAGCATTTATTCCCGTCGCGGCGTATCCCGTCTAGTGCCGCCGCTCCGCCAGCGCCCGCAGGAAGAACGTCAGGTTGGCCGGCCGCTCCGCCAGTCGCCGCACGAAATATCCGTACCACTGGGTGCCGAACGGCACGTAGACCCGGACACCGTCGCCCATATCGGCCAGCCGCCGCTGCTCGGCATCGCGGATCCCGTACAGCATCTGGTACTCGAAATCGTCCACGCCGCGGCCGTTCTCGCGGGCAATCGCCGGCACCGCCTCGATGATCTCCGGGTCGTGTGAGGCCACCATCGGATAGCCCGTGCCCGCCATCAGCACCTCCAGGCAGCGCAGATAGGAATCCGTGACGTCGTCGGTGGCGCAGTAAGCCACCGACGCCGGTTCGTCGTAGGCCCCCTTGCACAACCGGATCCGCGCACCCGACGCCGCGAACTCCACACAATCGGCGTGCGTGCGCTTGAGGTAGGACTGCAAAACCGTGCCGAGCCAATCGAAGTCGGCTCGCAGCTCCCGCACGATCGACAGCGTGGAATCTGTCGTGGTGTGGTCTTCGGCATCGACCGTCACCCACGCCCCGACCCGCTGCGCACGCTCACAGATGGTGTGAGCGTTCTCCAGCGCAATCTTCTCGCCGTCGCGCGGCAGCGCCTGGCCCAGCGCCGACAGCTTCAGCGACACCTCCAGCGGCCGCACTTTGTCCGCAGGCTCGCTGCGGGTACCGAGCGCGTCGAGCAGCTCGAGGTACGCGTCCACGGTGGCGTTCGCCGTGTCGACGTCGGTGACATCCTCGCCGAGATAGTCGATGGACACCATCCGCCCCGAATACCGCAACTGCTCAACGGCATTCAGCGCATCGGCGACCGTTTCACCGGGCACGAAGCGGTGCACTACCTGGCGCGTGATCGGCAGCCGCTCGGCGGTACGCCGTAAGCCCTCCTGGCGACTGGCCGCCAGGATCGCCGGGCGCGCGACCCGGTGAAACAGCTCGGTCATCATTGAGACTCCATGTGGGGGTAGTTGTAGTCGGTGGGCGGCACGAAGGTCTCCTTGATCGACCGGGCCGACGTCCAGCGCACCAGGTTCAGCGCCGAGCCGGCCTTGTCGTTGGTGCCCGAGGCCCGCGACCCGCCGAACGGCTGCTGGCCCACCACGGCGCCGGTGGGCTTGTCGTTGACGTAGAAGTTGCCCGCCGCGTGGCGCAGTCGCTGCTCGGCGGCCAGCACCGCGGCCCGGTCGTCGGCGATCACCGCGCCGGTCAACGCGTACTTCGCGCCCTTGTCGACGACATCGAGAATGCGGTCGTATTCGTCGTCGGCATAGACGTGCACCGACAGGATCGGCCCAAAGTACTCCGTGCAGAATGCCTCGTCGGTCGGGTCGTCGGACAGCAGCACCGTCGGGCGGACGAAATACCCTTCGCTGTCGTCGTATTCGCCGCCGACAGCGATCGTCACATGCGCCGCGCTCTTGGCCCGCTCAATCGCCTTGACGTTCTTCGCGAATGCACGATCGTCGATCAGCGCGCCGCCGTAGTTGGTGAGGTCGGTGATGTCGCCGTAGGGCAGCGCCTCGGTGGCCGACAGGAAGTCGTCGCCCATCTGCTGCCAAACCGAGCGGGGGATGAACGCGCGCGACGCCGCGGAGCACTTCTGGCCCTGGTAGTCGAAGGCGCCGCGGATCAGGGCTGTGCGCAACACATCCGGCCTCGCGGACGAGTGCGCGAGCACGAAGTCCTTGCCTCCGGTCTCGCCGACCAGCCGCGGATAGGTGTGATAGCGGTCGATGTTGTTGCCGACCTCGCGCCACAGGTGCTGGAACGTGCCCGTCGACCCGGTGAAGTGGATCCCGGCCAGTCGCGGATCCGCAAGGGCCACATCGGAAACCGCGATCCCGTCGCCGGTGAGCAGGTTGATCACCCCCGGCGGCAGGCCGGCGGCCTCCAACAGCTGCATGGTCAGATACGCGGCGAAGGTCTGGGTCGGCGACGGCTTCCAC
>JBKOYU010000592.1:0-7030 GCA_046725575.1 Actinomycetota bacterium
CCACATCATCGACCGAGCACAACACCAGCGCGACGTGTACCGAATCGAAACTGTTGTCCGGGAACGGAATCGACTCGGCGACCCCATCGACGATGTCGACCGCAATGCCGCGACGGCTGGCAAGAGCCGAAGCCATCCGCCGGAACGCTGCATCCGGCTCCACGGCGGCAACCGACGTCACCGCAGGCGGAAGAAACTTCAAGTCGGTTCCCGGGCCGACGCTTATCATCAGCAGCCGGCCGACCGCATTACTCATCGCCTCTCGGCGATACCGGTTATAGAACAGCTTGCCGAAGATCGGCGTGCCGAGTCGGTACACATACGGGAATACCGGATGGCGGCGCGTTATGTTTTGCCCACATCTAGTCGGAATGGCGGATATTCGTCCCGCATCAACGAAACATACACGGCCACCCGATAACGCCACCGCACGATGCCCATCAGCAGGTCGAACATCCCCTGATGCGTCGTCCCGGTGAACAGCAGCCACCCCGCGTTGATGACGCACAGCACCTGCAGCAGAGGCTCCATCGCCCAACAAAGAATGATCTGAGGGAACCCCAGCAGCCACCACTTCACCAGCACTGCCCAATTCGTCAGCTGTTCGGGATAGTCGACCTCTAGGTCGCCCGGATAGCCGGGCCGGGGCGCCATCGTGAAGGGCGGGTACTTGTCGGTGGTATTCATCGGGAATCGGTAATTCATCACTCGCCACGACCACCGCAACACCCCGACGTTGAAATCGAAGATCGGGCGCGGATACCGTCCGGTGAACAAGATGGCAACGCCCGCAACGAAAGTCAGCAGCGGATACACCAAGTAGAGAAGTATCAATATCGGGTAGTGCGGTACGGCCAGCACGCACCACTTGACGAGCCAGAGCCAGCGCGAGGGCGCGTCGACGGCGCCTCGCACTCTCACCGGTTCGTACGTCATGGACTGGTCGTGGCCGCGAGGCCTCGGCTGACCTCCGCGGACATCCGGCGATGACTTACTGAACTGAGAAATGTCGTCAGCGCCCAGGTCATATAGCGATCCGGGATCATCGCCGCCGGCCTCAGCACGGCTTCACCGTGGGCCACCTGCAGCGAGGTCACCCTCGACACGGCCGAGACACTGCGACGCCTGGTCTTCTCGTACCAGCGCAACGCTTTCGACAGATCGCTGCCGTTCGTTCCCCTCCGGAAATCCGATACCGCCTTACACAGCACCATCGTGTCGAGCAGCGCCTGATTGGTCCCTTGCGCGAGGGTGGGCGGCATCGTGTGTGCGGCGTCGCCAAGCAACGTCAGCGGACCGTGACCCGGCCGGGGTATCGGATGCCGAAAGTGCGGGTACGGCGAATCGGCCAGATCGTCGTCGGTCAACGTTGCGAGTAGGCCATCGACCGCATCGCACCATCCCGTGAAATGCTCGCGGATCACCTCGATCGGACGTTCGGGCCTGACGAAGGAATACGACCACGGCAGGTCGAACCACCACTGCACATCGCGGCCTCCGGCCGGCCACAGACCGAGGTTTCCGCGCTCGCCGATGACGAGGAGTGCGACGTGCTTATCGGCTACGTACGGAAGCGTGGCCAGTCCCTGCCAACTGCACCAGCCGGTCGGCTTCGCGTCGCGGCCGCCGACGATGTCTCGAATCCTCGAATGCAGGCCGTCCGCGCCGATCAACAGATCGCCCTCGGCCACGCTCCCGTTTTCGAACTCGACCCGTGCGCCGTCGCCCGTGCAGACCACCTTGGCCGCACGGCAGTCGTATCGGATGCGATCGGTCGAAAAACCGTCCAGCAGCCGTTCAAGCAGGACTCGACGCGGGACCATCCGAACTGATGCGCCCAGCCGGTCCACGATCGCGGTCAAGTCCAAGGCGACGAGCGGGCGCCCTGAGGATGTCACGACCCGCACAGTGGACAGGAGCTGACCAGCTCCGTCCATGTCAACGCCCAGCTGCTCTAGAACCGTCTCGCCGTTGGGCCAGATGGTGACGGCTCCGCCACCTGCCTGCGCATCCGGCCGCTGTTCGAACACCGTGACGTGGTGTCCGTCCCGCAGCAGTCCCCGGGCAACGGAAATACCGCCCACACCGGCGCCGACGACCAGGATCCGCAGCGGCCGGGTCGACGTGTCGAGGCCCTTGGTCCCCACGACTCAAATCTACGACCGGCGTCCATCCCCAGTGTCGGGCTTCAGCAAACGGCGAGAAGACCCGAACCGGCCAAACCGGGCGAATCTCGCTTCTGGCAACATAGCGGCGTGTTCGACGGGGAGTCCTGATGAGACCGCCGCCGGCTGTGGTGGACCCGCTGATCGTTGGAGTGCTCGGCGCCGCAGTGAGTCTGGGCGGCGCGGGCCGACCGTCTTTCTGGTACGACGAGGCCGCGACTATTTCGGCGTCATACAGTCGTTCTCTCGGCCAGTTGTGGCGGATGCTGAGTAATGTCTACGCCGTCCACGGCCTGTACTACGTGCTCATGCATGGCTGGTTTCAAATCTTCCCGCCCACCGAGTTTTGGTCTCGCGCGCCAAGCGGTCTGGCTGTCGGAGGCGCCGCGGCCGGAATTGTGGTGCTGGGCAAGCAGTTCTCGTCTCGCACGGTCGCAGTGAGTTCTGGGGTTCTCTGCGCAATCTTGCCTCGGGCGACGTGGGCAGGCATCGAAGCTCGGCCGTATGGGTTGTCGATGATGGCCGCCGTGTGGCTGACCGTACTGCTCGTTCACGCCACACGCCGTGACAACGCTTGGGTCTGGTTGTCATACGGGGTCGCCCTAGCAACCTCGATTCTGCTCGACGTGTACCTCGCGCTGTTGTTGTTGGCGCACTTGGCTTTTCTCTGTCTCTACCCGCGCAGGCGAAGAGTGCTTGTGCGGTTCGCCATCACGTCTGTTCTGGCGGGTTGTGCGGTGACGCCGTTTGTGCTCGCGGCCATCGGTCAAGTGCACCAGATCATCTGGATCGCACCGGTTGGGCGCCGGACGATCGAAGACGTGGCGGTCCAACAGTATTTCGAAAGAAGCCCGCCGTTCACGATCGTGTCGGCTCTGGTAGTAGCGACGGCTATTGTCTTGTGGCTCTTCATATCCAGGCAACTGGTTCTGGGTGATCGCAAACTGCTGACCGTGGCGATCGCATGGCTTGTGATACCGACCGCCGTGATCCTTATCTGGTCGGCGGTGGTTCACCCGATCTACACGCCTCGCTACTTATGCTTCACCGCACCGGCGATGGCACTGGTGTTGGGCGTCTGCATCGGCGCATTGGCCGTTAGGCCATGGATGGCGGCGGCCATCGTAAGCGTCTTCGTTCTCGTTGCAGCGCCGAATTATCTTCTGGTGCAACGCAGTCCGTACGCGAAGTATGGAATGGACTACAGCCAAGTGGCCGATCTGGTCACCGCGAAGGCCGCGCCGGGTGACTGCCTGCTCGTGAACGACACGGTGACCTTCATGCCCGCCCCCATGCGACCCTTGTTGGCGGCGCGACCTGATGCCTACCGGAACCTGATCGACCTCAGCCTGTGGCAACGTGCGACGGACCGCAATGACGTCTTCGACACCAACCTCATACCCGAGGCCACTGCCGGGCCGTTGAGCGACTGCCGCGTCGTGTGGATCATCACCCAGGCCGACCCATCGCAGCCCGCTCACGAACAGGACCCACTGTTGCCGCCCGGCCCACAATTCGGAGGCACCCCCGCCTTCTCAGTTCCGCGCGACCTGGGGTTCCGGCTTCTGGAGCGCTGGCAGTTCAACCTGGTCCAGGTGATCAAAGCGGCGCGCTAAGCGCCGAAGCGTCTACCAGACGCGGATCCAGTCGATGAGCATGGCCGCCGGGAAGGTACCCATGGCAGGATCGCCGGCGCCAACCCCGCCGACCGCAAGAGTGAACATGGGAGACAGCCAATAGCCGGGGTTGTTGAACGGCCACCGCAAGTCGTCGGGTCGGCCGTGGACCGGTATGGGCTTCGGCGGCACGCTGAAGTACGGTTTCGCGCCGTCAACGTAGTCGCGCCAGAATTTGAAACCGTCCTCGTCCCACTGCATTCGCCAGGTGTGCCACGCACCGTCGACCATTCCGGGGATTGATCTCCCTTCCCATGTTTTGCCGTTGGATGCCGCGTGGACGGTGGTTCCCGGCGGCCAGTTCCCGTTGCCATACCACTCGAAAAAGTCGACCTCGCCGTCGGGCAGAGGATCCTCGTTCACCGCCCAGAACGAGGGCCAGAGGCCGGGGAACAGGCAGTCGAGCTTGATTCGCGCTTCCCACGTGTGGCCGATGGGCACCCGCCAGTTGCCTCGCAGTTTGCCGCTGAAGTAGTTGCCCATTTCCTGCGTGGCGAGGAGGACGAGATTGGAGTTGCCGTCGAGGAACACGTTTCGGCGATCGTCGCGGTATATCCCCGCCACCGGCGGGAACACGTCGTCCTGCCAGCTCTGCACCGTCCAGTTGCCCGGATTGGGGCCTGCACCAGCCGGGCCGTCGAACTCGTCCTGGAAGATGTATGCGCCGCTTTCGCTGCTGGGCGGCGGCGCAGCGGGCGGCGATACCCGGTCCGCCGGGTTGGCCCGGGCCTGCGGAAGGGGGATCGCAGCGGCCAGTGCGCCGATCCCTGCCATGAACAACATGTTGCGACGATCCATCTGAGGCACGAGAGGAACCCTAGAGGCAGAACCCGCAACCGTGCGCGATTTACTTACGGTTTTTGTGAATCCGGGTCGAGCGGTAGTCTCAAAGCCGATTGAGCCGGATCGGGGGCAAGCAGGTGGACCTCGTACTCGGTCTGTCGATGACGTCGGCAGACGTCCGATGGGTGCTGGTCGAGGGCGCGACCGCCGAGGGCGCCACCATCTGCCGTGACGCGGTTGATTTCGACACGCTTGACGACGTCATCGCCGCCGTCGGGGAAAACCGGCTCCACGCCGTCGGCGTCACCTGGGCAAACGATGCCGAATCCGCCGCGTCCACTCTCCTCGACGCGCTGGCCGGCCGCGGCCTGGACAACGTCATCACGGTTTGTGAGCAGGAGGCCGCCGACGCGCTGGCGATGGGCATCGCCGACCGTGGCGGTTACGGCGACGTTGCGGTGTGCATCGTCGAACCCGATGACGCTCTCGTTGCACTGGTCGACGCGGACAATGTGACGACCGAGCGGGTCGATCCGACGGCCGACGACATGCTCGCGCTGCTTGATCGCAGCGACGCCCGGCCCGAGGCCATCTTCGTGCTGGGTTCGGCCGAGGACATCGATTCGATCGCGACCTCGTTCAAGGGTGCCGCGGTGCCGGTGATCACGGCGGCCGAGGCCGACCTCGCGCTGGCCCGGGGAGCCGCGCTAGCGTCGGCGCAAGCGGTCAACACGATCGACGCACGCCCCGCCCGGTGGCGCATGCCGTCGAGAATCGGCGCGCTGACGTCGGTCGTGGCTGCCGCGGTCGTAGTCTTCGTCGTCTCGCTGTCCGCCGCGCTCGGCCTTGGCCTCACGCCTGACAAGAATTCCACTGTGGCCCAACGGGATACCGCGGCCACAGCGCACCAGCCTGCCCGAGTGCCGACCGCCCCATCGGTCGCACAGGCTGCGCCGCAACCGGTTCCGGCCGCGCCGCCACCACCGCCCGCCGCGCCACCGCCGGAGGCCGCGCCCCCCGTCGCCGAGACGATCGTGGAGGCCGCGGCGCCCCCTCCGGAAGCGGTGGCCGAGCCACCCGCGGCACCACCTGTGTACGGCGCGCCGCCTGCGGCGCTACCGCCCGCGCCCGCACCTGCGTATGTGCCTCCCGCGCCGCAGCAACCGCGGCTTCGCGACCGGATCATCGAACGCATCCCGATCATCAACCGGTTCCACGAGCCGGACCCGTACGGCTAGCCGAGTACTAACGCGGCGCTTCCTCGCGCCAGGCAAAGCTGTTCACGTATTTGCCCATGTCAAGCGCCAGTTGCAGGTTGACGCCGGAGGGGTGACCGCTGCCGAAGTCCGGGCTGAATTCGTGGTACGGGCCGATCGCGGCAGCGACCAAGGCGTAGTCGTTCTTGACCGCCACCATCACTAGGAGTCGAAGGCGCGTGAACGTGCCGGAGGCGTCCTGCGGGTACTCGTCCTTGACCACCCCATACCCCGGCTGGTAGCCGACCATGGCGTTGGGGATCTCGTAATCCGTTGTGGCGTCGGGATAATGCTCGCCGATCAAGCTCTCGGCGATCTGCTTCGGTGTGCGATCACGCGCGGGCATCCCGAAGAGCTCCATCGTGCCGGTGTCGCCTGCCGTGAAGTTCACCTCCACACCGTCGGGGTCCAGCGCCACCTCGTACGCCGTCCCGGCACGCGGGTATTGGACCGCGAACTTGCCGTCGCCGGATTTGAACCACGGGTTCGCAGCGACAGGCTTGCCGATCGGAGGCGTCCCGCAATCGGGCGGGCACACATAACGCGGAACTGCGGGTGTGGCCAGTACCGAAATAGTGACAGCCGCCGCGACCGCGACCGCTGCACCCGCCCCCAACGCCGTCAGCAGTTTGGCGTGGGTGGTGTGCCGCACCGGCACCGCCGCATACGAACCGGCCGGCACGGCGTATCCCGGTCGTGCGGCCGGAATCCCTTCTGCGGTGCGACGGGCGGCGCGCGCGGTTCGCGACGCCGCACGGGTCGCGACCCCGCAGTTCGGGCAGAACGCGGTGTCCGGAACGACGTGGTCGCAGTGTGGACACAGCACCTGCGCCCCTGGGTTCATCTCGTCATGAGCTTCGTGCAGCAGCGCCGCCTGTACACCAATTCTCAAGGCCAGCAACGCAAAAACCGTGACGAGCAGGTGCAGCCCGACGTGCAGGCCATTGGTGAACGAGGCCACCTCGATCAACCCGAGCGCAACGTAAAGGCCAAGCACCACAAGGAGACTCGTAACGAGCAACACAACCGCGGGCCGACGGTCCCTATCCCTAGGCCGAGTGAACCACAGTGCTACACCAACCAATCCGCCCGCCGCCGCGGCAGTCAACGGCACTGCCACCCCTTGGATACCCGCCTCGGCGAGCAATCC
>JBKOYU010000088.1:0-7844 GCA_046725575.1 Actinomycetota bacterium
GCTTCGCGTCGTGCGTTCGGCCGGCCCGACGGCGTCAACGGATCCTTCGTGGGTCTGGACCGCTACCGCGACCAAGGCGAATACACACCGAAGGACCAGGCGCCCGACCCGGTGCTGGCGGAGGCGTTCGGCCGGCCCTACGCGGAGGGCGACTCGCTGCAGCGTCACCCCGCCGATGCCGGCACGCTGGAGGCCGAACGCGACGGCGAGGGTCCCGACCTTGCCGACGACCCGTGGCGCAATCCCGGCGCCCCCGTCGCGCTGGGCACGCCGGCGTTGCCCGCGACCGCCCCGGCCCCGTCGACCGCCGCCATGGGCAAGCTCGGCGTGCGCGACGTGTTGTTCGGCGGCAGGGTGTCCTACGTCGCGCTGGTGGTCCTCGCCATCATTGCGTTGCTGATCGGCTTCGCCGGCGGGTGGGTCGGCCGCAAGACGGCCGAGGTCGTCGAGGCGTTCACCACGTCGAAGGTGACGCTGGAAACCAGCGACAACGGCGCGCCTCCGGAGGGCCAGTTCGCGAAAGTCGCTGCGGCGATTGCTGATTCGGTGGTGACGGTCGAGGCTGTCAGTGATTCGGAAGGTTCGCAGGGTTCGGGCGTCGTGGTCGACGGCCGCGGCTACATCGTCACCAACAACCACGTTATCTCCGAGGCCGCGGCCAACCCCAGCCAGTACAAGACGACGGTGGTGTTCAACGATGGCAAGGAAGTGCCTGCCAACCTCGTCGGCCGTGACCCGAAGACCGACCTGGCCGTGCTGAAGGTCGACAACGTCGACAACCTGACGGTGGCCCGGTTCGGCGACTCCGAAAACCTCAAGGTCGGCGACGAGGTGATCGCCGCAGGCGCCCCGCTGGGTCTGCGAAGCACAGTCACGCAGGGCATCATCAGTGCGCTGCACCGCCCGGTACCGCTATCCGGCGAGGGCTCGGACACCGACACCGTCATCGACGGCGTGCAGACAGACGCGTCGATCAACCACGGCAACTCCGGCGGCCCGCTGATCAACATGAATTCCGAGGTGATCGGCATCAACACCGCGGGCAAGTCGCTGTCGGACAGTGCCAGCGGCCTCGGCTTCGCGATCCCGGTCAACGAGGTCAAGCAGGTCGTGGAGACGCTGATCAAGGACGGCAAGATCCATCACCCGACGCTGGGCCTGACCGCTCGCTCGGTGAGCAACGACATCGCGTCCGGTGCGCAGGTCGCCAACGTAAAGGCCGGCGGCCCGGCCGAGAAGGGCGGAATCCTGGAGAACGACGTCGTCGTCAAGGTCGGCAACCGTACGGTCGCCGACGCCGACGAGTTCGTTGTTGCGGTGCGCCAGTTGACCATTGGTCATGAGGCGCCGATCGAGGTGGTCCGTGACGGCCGCCATGTCACCCTCATGGTCACGCCGGGCGCCGACACTCCTGCGACGTAATGTTCGCCAACGTCGGCTGGGGCGAGATGCTGCTCCTGGTGATCGCCGGTTTGGTGATCCTCGGGCCCGAGCGGCTGCCCAGCGCCATCCGCTGGACGTCGGGCGCGCTGCGACAGGCCCGCGATTACATCAGCGGTGCCACGAGTCAGTTGCGCGAGGACCTCGGCCCGGAATTCGAGGATCTGCGCGAGCCGCTGAGCGAGCTGAACAAGCTGCGTGGCATGACACCGCGGGCCGCGCTCACCAAACATCTACTCGACGGCGATGACTCGATCTTCACGGGCAAGTTCGACAGGCCTGAAACCAGCACAGACAAGCCGCCGTCCTCGCCGGCACCGCAGCCCGTCGCTCCTACCGAACCTCCGGCCGCCACACCGTTCGACACCGACGCGACGTAGCTGCTAGTCGCCCGGCGTCGTGGTGTCGGACGATGCGCGCCTGGCGTTGATCGTTGTGCGGTCGTTGAGTGAAGCGGCCCAATACCGCAGGCCGACTGCCCATCCGAGCCATGCGACGAACGCAACGAGGTTAGAGGGCAACACCCTCGGGTCGTCGACACTGCTCAGCACCGTCGCGACTGCGACCAGAACTGTCAACGCCACCCAGCAGTGGAAGACGAAACGCGCGACAGTGGCCCTTGATCCTTTGAACCTGTACAACAGCAACGCGCGTCGAAGCGTCATCCGGCCCCTCGGCGCAACCGTGGCTTGAGATTCCTCCACACGTAGCGACCAGAAGCGAAAGGCCATCGCGATCAGCGTGTACAGGAAGATGCCGATGAGGTCGGCGTAGATCACCCCGCCCGAGAAGTAATTGGGTATACCGAGCGTGTCCGTTCTCCCGAAGGCAGAACCCAGCGCCCCGCTGACCTGGAGAACCACCACGCCGAGGAAGAAGTAGTAGAAGCCTCGAAGAACTCTCGCGCCCCGGCGCTGCATCGGGTAGGCGAGAAGCAGCCGCCGGGCAGTGACGGCTCGCTTCTCCTCGGCTGGCGGCGCTGGCTTTGACTCGGCGAGGAGCTCCGCGGCTTCGTCGAGCCAGAACTGTGCTCGTACGGCGGCCCGCTGTTGCGCATCGGGTGAGTCGGCGATCAGCTTGCTGGCGGTGAACCACTCCTCTGCGAATGTGACCTGCCTGGTGGCGTCTTCGACGGCCAGCTTGCGCCGGCCGTGTTGGGTTCGGCGTTCGCGCCAGTCCCCGATCACCAGGGCGCCGATCCCGATTCCAGCGGTCAGGATGGGCGTGACGATGGTGAGGGCGATGCGTATGACCTGCTCAGAGTCCATCGCGCCTGATGATGCCATCCCGGACGCGTCGCCGAGATCGATATGCCAACTGTTAGCGGCTTGCGGGGTCCAGACCCAGCGACATACCGGCCAGCCCACGCTTGCGGCTCGACAGAGCGTCGGCGATCTTGCGCAGCTCCTTGCCCGCCGCCGAGTCCGGCGCCGACAGCACCAGCGGCACGCCGTCGTCCCCAGCCGAGACCAGCGCGGGGTCCAGCGGCACCTGGCCGAGCAGCGGCACGTCAGCGCCGACCGCACGGGTCAACCGCTCGGCCACCCGGCGGCCGCCGCCTTCGCCGAAGATCTGCATCGTCGTACCGTCGGGCAGCACCAGCCCCGACATGTTCTCCACCACGCCGACGATGCGCTGACGGGTCTGCAGCGCAATCGCGCCGGCCCGCTCGGCCACCTCGGCGGCGGCCAGCTGCGGCGTCGTCACCACCAGGATCTCGGCGCCGGGAATGAGCTGCGCTACGGAAATCGCGACGTCGCCGGTGCCCGGTGGCAGGTCAAGCAGCAGCACGTCGAGGTCGCCCCAGTACACGTCGGCCAGGAACTGCTGCAGCGCCCGGTGCAGCATCGGCCCGCGCCACACCACCGGGGTGTTGCCCTGGGTGAACATCGCGATCGAGATCACCCGCACGTCATGAGCGACCGGCGGCAGGATCATCGACTCCACCTGAGTGGGTCGGTCGGTGGTGCCCATCATCCGCGGCACCGAGTGGCCGTAGATGTCGGCGTCGAGCACGCCCACCGACAGCCCGCGCGTGGCCATCGCGGCCGCCAGATTGACCGTGACGCTGGACTTGCCGACGCCGCCCTTGCCCGACGCGACCGCGTACACCCGGGTCAACGAGCCGGGCTGCGCGAACGGGATCACCGGTTCGCGGGCGTCGCCGCGCAGCTGTTTGCGCAGCTCGGTGCGCTGCTCGTCGTTCATCACGTCGAGGCTGACCTTGACCACACCGGTGCCGGGCACATCGGCGACCGCTTGGCTGACGCGCTCGGAGATCTCGGTCTTCTTCGGGCAGGCCGCGGTGGTCAGGTACACCTCGACGTGCACGCCGCCGTCGGCGTCGACGGTGACGTTCTTGACCATGCCGAGCTCGGTGATCGGGCGCCGAAGCTCGGGGTCGATCACCTTGGCCAGCGCGGCGCGGACCGCCGATTCCAGCTGAGTGGGAGTTTGGGACATCTGCGACATTGAAGTCGAGTCTAGGCCGACTCGACGGTGTCCTTAACCAGCCGGTCCGGGCGCAAGGCCGGGCGCAGGGCCGGGAGCAGGGCCGGGCGCAGGGCCGGGCGCTGGTCCTGGTGCGGGCGGGAGGACGGCGGCCGGCTGCTCGGCCGGTGCCGGTGCAAGCGGCTCGGCAGGCGGCGGCGCCTGCGGCATCAGTATCTGCGCATCCCAAGGCGCCGGCGGCAGCGCATTCGGAGCAGGCGCCGCAGGTGGAGGCGTGATGCAGAACACCGCGCACGCTGCCGGCCGCGGCTGCTCCTGCGGTGGCGGCTGCATCCACGGCGGCAGCCACGGCGGAGGTGCAGGCTGCTCCGGCTGCGGCTGCTGCGGAACCACCTGGGGAGCGGGCCCAGGCAGTGGACCCAACGTCTGACCTGGGTAGACGGGGATCTGGCTCGCGACGTCGCCGCGCCCCATCATTGGCATCAACGCCAGCGGGTCGTCGGCGGGCAGCCCGAGAGCGTTCGCCGGCAGACCCGGCCCGAGGCCCTCATAGTTGTCCAAGTGCATGTCGCCGATCGGCGGAACCGGCCCGACAATCGGCGGCAGGTCCACCGGCACCACACCGGTCGCGTAAGCGGCGGCCCAGCCCAGCACGTTGCGGGCATAGGCGACGGAGTTGTTGTAGCGCAGAATCGCGGCCATCACCTGGCCCGGATCGCGTAGGTTTAGCCCGCCGCTGCAAAGGTAACGTGCCGTCGCCAGCGAAGCATCGAACACGTTCTGCACGTCGGCTTTGCCGTCGCCGTCGCCGTCGCTGGCGTAACGGGACCAGGTGCCGGGCAGGAACTGCATCGGGCCCATCGCGCGGGCGTACGTCACGCGATCGGCAGTGCGGCTCTGCACAATGACCTCGTTACCCGGCAGCGTGCCGTCCAGCGCGGGTCCGTAGATCGGCCGCTCCGCGGTGCCGCGCGCGTCGGTGGCGCCACCGTTGGCGTGCAACGATTCGATACGTCCGATGCCCGCCAGTAGATTCCAGCTCACGCCGCAGCCAGGGTAGGCCGCCGCCATCATCCGCTCGGCGTTGCGGTACGCCGACAACACAACGGCCGGAATGCGAAGCGTCCCAGGCGAATTCACCACGACCGACGGCGGGGGAGCGGAGACCGTCGCCGCGGCGATGTGAAACGCGGTCGGTGTCTTGGTGACTGCTACGACGGACGCGCCGGTGCGGGTGCCGGGTGAGGGCTCGACGGCCGCCAGCGGCGTGACGGCCGAGTCACGAATTGGCGCGACGGGCGATGGTGACGACGCGCCGACCGCGCCGGCGAGGATGAGGGGGGTGATGATTGCGACGCCAAAGGCAGGCTTGCTTCCGGCTCGCCCTGCTCGGCGCCGCACTGCCTCGAGGGCGGCTCGTCCCCCTATGTGCACTCAACCGTCCTTAGATGATCGGTGACTTGTGAACCAAGTCACCATACCTAGTCTCGATCCGACCGTTGCAGCAATGGCGCAGCCGGTTCAGCCCGGCCGTTTGGCCCGCCGCTCTGAACCGTCCGACTTGGTCGCCGCAACCCCGTCTGCCGCCAGTTGCGGCTGCCGCAGCTCGGTCAACTTCTCGCGCAATTCCTCCAGTTCGCGGCGCAGGTAATCACGAGTGGCCACCTCGCCGACGGCCAGCCGCAATGCGGCCAGCTCACGGGCCAGATATTCGGTGTCGGCCTTGGTCTGTTCGGCGCGGCGACGGTCTTCTTCCAACGCCACCCGGTCGCGGTTTTCCTGCCGGTTCTGGGCCAGCAGGATCAGCGGCGCCGCATACGCGGCCTGTGTGGAGAACGCCAGGTTGAGCAGGATGAACGGATACGGATCCCACTGCCACTTGACTGCAACCAGGTTCAGCGCGATCCAAACGATCACCACGATGGTCTGGATCGCCAGGTATCGGCCGGTGCCCAGGAATCGCGCGATGGATTCGCTGAACCGCCCGACCGCCTCGACGTCGACGTTGAGCGCAAATCGGCGCGATGTGCGTGGGGTGTCCAGGCGCTGCCGCGCCGACAGGTCGCTCATGTCGTCCCTTCGGCGCCGGACAACTCGGGTTCCTCACGCTCTCGCCAGTCGTCGGGCAGTAGGTGGTCGAGGACGTCGTCGACGGACACCGCGCCCAGGAGGTGGTTCTCGTCGTCGACGACCGGACCGCAGACCAGGTTGTACGCGGCGAAGTAGCGCGTCACGGCGGCCAGCGAGTCCTCGGGACTGAGGTTCGGCAGGTCGGTGTCGAGGATGCCGCTGACCAGCTCGGCCGGTGGTTCGCGCAGCAGCCGCTGCAAGTGTACGCAGCCCAGGTACCTCCCGGTGGGCGTCGCGGTGGGCGGACGCGTCACGAAGACCAGCGACGCCACCGCGGGCGTCAGGTCGGGATCGCGCACCCGTGCCAACGCCTCGGCGACGCTGGTGTCGGGGGCGAGCACCACGGGCTCGGACGTCATCAAGCCGCCCGCCGTATCGGGCGAGTGGCTCAGCAGCCGTCGCACGTCCTCGGAGTCCTCGGGGTCCATCCGGCGCAGGAACTGCTCCGCGTCGGCGGGGGTCATCGTGCCCAGCAGGTCGGCGGCGTCGTCGGGATCCATCGCCTCGAGCACATCGGCCGCCCGGTCGGCCTCCAACTGCCGCAGCACGTCGGCCTGCTCTTCTTCGGGCAGCTCCTGCAGCACGTCGGCAAGCCGCTCGTCGTCGAGCGCCTTGACCACCTCGTAGCGGCGTTTGGCGGGCAACTCGCGAATCGCCTCGGCGACCTCGATCGGGCGTTGGCCCTCGAACTGTTCGAGCAACTGAGCCACACCCTGGTCGGGCATCGCGAGGCCGGACGGGGTCAGGCCCTGCACCCGATTCCACTCGGCGATGTAAACGTTGCTGCGGCGGCCGAGCCGGCGCTGTGGCCGCACCGCGACTTTCGTGACCACCCAGTCGCGGGTGCGGGTCTGCTCGATGCCCAGATCGACCACCACGACATCGATTCCGGCCAGCTCCGGCAGATCGGGATCATCGACGCGGACCCGGGTTTCGATCACCTCGCCGAGCACCAGCACCTCGTTGGGGCGCTGGGAGAACCGGCGCAGGGACACATTGCCTGTCGCCAATGTAACGGCGCTGGGCTCGATCGCCGTCACGCGCAGGATGGGAACGAAAATCCTTCGGCGGGTGAGCAATTCGACGACAAGGCCCAACACCCGCGGCTGATGGCGTGCGACGCCGATGCTGATCACCACATCACGGACACGGCCGATGGACTCGCCGTCGGGACCGAGCACCACCATCCCCGCCAGCCGGGCCACGTAGACCCTGTTCACCGCCGCCATGTCTGTAGAGGGTAGAGAGTGTGGTTGTGGAAAACGCGTATCGCCCCCGTCGAACCTGCCTTTCGGTTCCCGGCAGCAACCCCAAGATGATCGAGAAGGCGAAGAGTCTGCCCGCCGATGAGGTGTTCCTCGATCTGGAGGACGCCGTCGCGGCCGATGCCAAGGCCGAGGCCCGCACACAGGTCGCGGTCGCGCTCGCCGAGCCGGGGTGGGCGGGCCAGCTGCGTGGGGTGCGGGTCAACGACTGGACGACACCATGGACCTACGCGGACATCATCGAGGTGGTGTCGACGGCGGGCGAAGCGCTGGACATTGTCGTGATACCCAAGGTGACTGACGTCTCACACATCCACGCGCTCGACCTACTGCTGAGCCAGCTCGAGGCCACGCACGGACTACCGTTGGGCCGCATCGGGATTGAGGCGCAGATCGAAAACGCGCAGGGCCTGACCTACATCGACGCGATCGCGGCCGGTCCGCGAATGCAGGCGCTGATCCTTGGTCCGGCGGACATGGCGGCGAGTCTCAATATGCGCACCCTCGAGGTGGGCGAGCAGCCGGAGGGCTACGACGTCGGCGACGCGCATCACCATG
>JBKOYU010000849.1:0-4686 GCA_046725575.1 Actinomycetota bacterium
CCCCCACGCTCTCGTTGTCGTCGGCAGCGTCAGATGTGTATAAGAGACAGCCTTCGAACGCTGCTGCGGTCGCCTTTGGGTTCTTGAGGTAGCCCTTCATGACGATGTTGCCGCGGAACATGATCTCGCCCATCGTCGTGCCGTCGGCCGGCACTTCGGCCAGCGTCTCCGGATCGAGCACCGTCATCGCCTCCTGCAGCGGGTAGCGCACGCCCTGGCGGCCATTCAGGCGCGTCTGCTCCAACAGGCTCTCGCCGGCCCAGCTCTCGCGCTTGACCGCCACCGACGCCGGCCCGTACACCTCGGTCAGGCCGTAGACGTGCGTGATGTCGAAGCCGATCTTCGCCATGCCCTCGATCATCACAGCCGGGGGCGCGGCGGCGGCGACCATGCCGCGCACCCTCTGCCGGATGCCCTCGCGCAAATCCGCCGGCGCATCGATGATCAGGTTGTGCACGATCGGCGCGGCACAGTAGTGGTCTACGCCATGCTCGCGCATCGCCGCGAGGATGGACGGCGCGTCGACGCTTCGCAGGCAGACGTGCACGCCGCCAAGCATCGCGACCGTCCACGGGAAGCACCAGCCGTTGCAGTGGAACATCGGCAGCGTCCAGAGGTAGCGCGGGTAATGCGGCATCGTCCAGGTCACCGCGTTGCACACCGCGTTGAGATAGGCGCCGCGATGGTGCGTGACGACGCCCTTCGGGTCGCCGGTCGTGCCGGAGGTGTAGCTGACGGCGATCGCATCCCACTCGTCGGCCGGGCCCTCGAGCCGCTCGAGCGGCTCATGCGCCGCCAGCAGTGTCTCGTACTCGTGCGCGCTGAGCCGCTCGCCCGGGCCGGTGTACTCACTGTCGCAGACATCGATGACCACCGGGTTGCGCCCGTGCTCCTCCTTCAGCATCCGCAGCGCGGGCGCCATCACCGGCGCAAACTCGCGGTCGGTGACCACGACCGCCGCTTCGCTGTGGTTGATCTGCCAGGCGACCATCGCCGCGTCCAGGCGCGTGTTTAACGTGCTGATCACCGCGTTCAGCGCAGGGACCGCGTAGTGCGCCTCGACCATCTCGGGCGTGTTGGGCAGCATCGTCGTCACCGTCGTGCCGCGGCCCACGCCCAGCGCGCGCAGCGCCGCGGCCAGGCGCGCCGAGCGGTCGCGCAGCGCGCGCCAGTCGTAGCGCCGTGCACCGTGGATCACCGCCGGCAGGTCACCGAACACCTCGGCGCTGCGCTCGACGAAGCTCACCGGCGAGAGCGCTGCGTAGTTCGCGCGGTTCTTGTCCAGGTACTGGTCGTAGATGCTGCTCACGTCAGTCTCCTGCCCTCTGCAACGCCAGATCGCGACGCGTTCGCTGTGTCGAGCGCCTCGTCGATATCCAGGATGCCGTCGACGTGCTCCAGCCCGACCGACATCCGTTTCATAGCGTCCTCCCCGCGTTGCCCGGAAACAACGATCAGACGGTGCAAATAGTCTGGACAGCACCAACCTCATTGCGGGCGAACAACGTTCTTCTTGTCCAGTGGCTTGTCCAGTGGCGTGGACCGCTTCGGTATCTGCTGCGGGTATCCCGGTTACGTAGCCCACCGCGGCTCAGCTGGTGCTTATTAGTCGTGCGACCGCGCGCGCATGGCTTGCCGCCTCAGGGTGTGGATTGTGTTGATTGCTCTTTTCGTGCACCGGGTTTAGTGGTGCGCCGAGTCGCGGGAACAAGGCGCGGGCGTTAGTGCGGTTGATCGCGCCAAACACTTTCGCCGATCGTCGACATCGCCCTCGACCTCGTTGCCGACCTTCAACCGGCGCGATGACCGCCGCGATCGCACCGTCACCGGTCGGGCCGGAGTCTTGGTCCAATCAACCATTGCGTCGCGCACGATCAGCGCATGGCGCCGCCGCTGTTGATCCAGTTACCCCCGGCAAAGACATGACTGACGCGCGGTACGTGGCCACACGGCTTGATCAACTGCTGACATCTGCGAGCACAAGCGAGCGGCTGTCGCCCTCCGATAGCCCCAGCGTCGCCCAATCTGACCGCCAGTGCGTCGGTTCCGCCACAGATCAGTAATTCCACCATCGCTATCCGGTTTCCTACAGCGCCGAAACAAGTAATAGGCCCCCAGAACTGAAGTAGCCATCTACGCTCGATAACCCGAGCAGCCGACGAGACGCTCGACCGAGTCAGCGTCACCCGGTGGCCCAGCGTTGGTCGCCGCGCTCCGACGCAGCGTAGGACCGGCAATCACCGGGAAAGGATCACGCCGTTGAGCGTTCATAGCGCGGAGAACAGCGCCGCCGGACATGGTGAGACGCTCGCGCCGGTCTACCTGGCCCACTGGGTGGTCAAGACCGCGCGCAGCAAAGAGATGACCGCCTGGTATCGCACGGTCTTCGGAGCGCGAGTTGTTCACGAGGACCCAAAACTCGCATTCTTAACCTGGGACGAGGAAAGCCACCGCGTCGCACTGGTCAAGGTTCCACGCCTTCTGCGCCACCTCTTCCCACTCGCGCGGTTGCGCCGAAAGATCTACGGCGTCGACCATCTCGGCTTCACCATCGGGTCGCTGGAACAGCTGCTGTCGACCTACGACCGACTCAAGAAAGCCGGTATCACCCCGGTCTGGTCGATCAACCACGGTCCGACCACCTCGTTGTACTACGAGGACCCCGACGGCATTCGATTGGAATTCCAGGTCGAGAACTTTCCCACCGCGAAGGAGACCGCGGAGTACTTCCACAGCAGCGCCTTCGCCGAGAATCCCATCGGGGTCAATTTTGACCCCGACTATCTACTTGAGCGGCTCCGCAACGGCGCAGACCCAACCGAACTGCTCCAGCAAGGAGCTGGCACCCGCCCAGGCACCAAGCCCCGACGCACCCTCACGTGGAAGACGCTCTGACCAAAAGCCAAGCACCAGCGTGCAAAATAGGATTGCCCGGGTGTCCGAGACTACTCGCACCTCTTGAGCACGCACCGTTCCCAGTTAACGGATGCGAGTTGCACTGTGGCACACGAAATTTCATCGCGCCGCAGCTCGCTGTCCGCGCTCAATTGATTTTGTTCCAAAGCACCGCGCTGATCAGTGCGGAATAAAGCGGGTGAGACGGCGGCAGATAAAGCCACTGAGCAGGCATATCCCGCCGCGGCACACCGGGTGGCCTCTCGGCCGCCAAAGCTCGCACCGCTGGCGCTTCAAGGTGATGGCCGCGGCGCCATGCCGAGGCCGCCGGCGTCGCTAGCCTGGCGTCAGCAGCAAAAGCCGCACGCGGCCAATGCGTCACAGCGACGTTTCTCGCCTGGGCCGGACTACTGCCTCAAATATGCTGTCCTACAGCAGGTTCCACGCCAAGGTACGGATCCAGGGGCCTCGTGCCGACTACGAACGCAGCACAAGTCAGCCCTTATGATGCCAGGCCTGTGCGTAGGCTTGGGATGCGACTTGCATGGTGCTACAAGCCGATTCGATACACGGCAGTGTCCGATTTGGGCACGTCGTCGCGGCGTTGGCGGCAGTACGCACTCGCCGCCGCACGGGATGGCTGCTTCTGTTGTGCCTATGCAGAGGTTGCCCTACGGCTCAATCAACTTAATGAGTGACTCGGGTGTTAGGTGGAACTTTGGCGCGCGCCCGGGACGACCGGCCACGTGACCGGCGACCACCCGTCCTCCCCCTCCCTGTACCGTCAGCTATACGCCAATTGGACGAATTATATTGTGGCACAGGGCTATTGATACGTCGGTCTGAGTATCCGCCGCTGGTCGCGCGCGTGCGCCAGCTATGCCGACCACGACCTCGTGGCGGACAACGGGGTCAACGGTCAGGTGCATACCCAGACACTCACTGAGCCTCTTGGTCAGGGGGCGAGCAAGACGTCTACATGCAATGGTGCGCACAGATCGATCAGCCAGAGTTGGTCCGCGCCGGTGGCGAAGAGGCGCCCGAATGTGGAGTCCTGGGTGAACGCGCCTCCGCATTTATCACCGAAGAACACATAGGCCTTGGCGTCGTTGCACAGCCTCGACATCCACACCAAACCATCGAGCCGGGCGTTATGGGCGGCTTGTGCCCACTTGACCGTTTCGGGATAAGTGTCGGCGCCACTGGCGGTGATGTCGGCGGCGGTGACCTTGAGTTGCCGCAGCCCGAGCCCATGCAGAATGCCGACCCTGACCGGGCTGGTCACTTCCACGCGTGCCATCACCGTCCGCGCGTACTTGTGGTACGGGAGTATGCCTCCCCCGATCGGGATGTCGTGCAAGAGTGTTTCAGCGACCGCGGCCTCCTCTGTGGCTGCCGCGTACAGGACGGGAATCACTGGGGTGCCGAAAAAGGCGAATCTGGTGGGCGCTCCGAACCCAGGATTAAACGTGGCGGCCGTACGGCCTTCGACTCCGGTGAAGACCCGGTACAGCTGTGTCCCGATGTCGAGCGTAGCGGTCTTTGGGTTGAAGGGCTTCGGTGGTTCGGGTGTCACCACTGGACTGTCCACGCCTGCTTAGCCGCGTCCATCACGCGGGCGGGCTCGCTGGCTAGCATGTCGACGGGACGCAGTCCGCCGAGATAGGTGGTCGGCGCACACAGCCATTGCACGACGCCGCTCTCCGACCACTGCGCTTCGTCGGCGAGGTCGCGCAGGGTGCGTATCACCGGAAGTGGCCGTCCGTCAGGGCCGAACTGGAATCCCGGAAA
>JBKOYU010000522.1:0-4433 GCA_046725575.1 Actinomycetota bacterium
CAATATGCGTACCGCGCATCTGCCACTGCAGGCGTTCAATCACGCTGTCTGGCAATCAAAATGCCATCTATCCCGTCAATTTTCGACCGGACCAACCTGCTCAACACTGGACCGGACATTCAACAAGAGTCTGCCCGCCACACAAGCGATGACCGCTCTCAACCGGGCTACGACAGGACCACCAGAGCGCCACTCCCAGAGATCTTCAGCGAGTGGCACTAGCTTAGAACATCTGCGGCACTTACGATAGAGACGGTATCAAAAAGCTGAGTAGTCCGGGCTCGACCTGGTCGGCCTGCGTGTGTATAGCCCGGACAAAGTGGTCCGTCAAGCACTCAGGCTTGAGCCGCGGCGAACACGACGTCGACCACCGCACGTGCCCGGATCCCGAAGGCCCTGTCGCCGAGCAGACCCGCCGTCCATGTTGAATCGTCCCAACGAGCCCCGCGGACATCACCTCGCCATAGCGGCGAAGATTGACATCCGACCTGATGCGCCCGGCGTCGGCGGCGTCCTGGAGACACTGGATCAGGGCATTGGTCGGATCGTGCGCCAGCACACGCCCGCTGTTGCTCCAGCCGGAAAGCAATGCGCGGAACACCGCGGCATCTGAGCGGAGGATGCGCACGACAGCGTCGACGATCCGGCGGGCTCGCTCCTGTGGATCATCGGCCGTGATGGATTGAACGTCCAGGCTTTCCAGTGCCCGGTCGGCCATTGCACTCCACAGCTGCTCGCGGTTGCCCACGAGGTTGAACACCGTCATCGGCGCGACTTCGGCACGAGCCGCGATGCGCTCGACGGTGGGACTCTCCTGTGGATCCTCCCGTAACAGCTCCAAAGCGGCGTCGAGGATCCGTTCCGTGCGCCGGCGCTTGCCCCGCTCCCGCAAGCCCGGCGGCCCGCCCACCCGTGCCGCGTCGGCCGTCATCCGTTGGCCACCGATGCGGCGTCCGGCATGCCCGCCACGATTGGCGCCGTGTCGAGGTAATCGGTGTAGCGCACGATCAGACCTTCGCGCAGCTCGATCGCACCCATCAGACGAAACTCCATGATCTCCGTACCATCCGCACGGTACATCTTGTCGACCCGTTCGGTGAGCACGACGTCGCCGACGGAGGCGAGGTGCAGGATGTCGATCGCGCAGTACGCCATCCCGGTACGAGCATGCAGTTGGTCCAAGTAGCCAATGCAGGCGTGCTTGCCGCGGTGTGCCGGCAGGCCCACTGTCTCCCACACCACGTCCTCGGCCATGTGCTCGCGGTAGTTGCGCTTGAAATCCTCCAGCGTCGGGCCCATTGCCGCGAAGAAGTCGCGCACGAACTGCTCGTTATCTATTGCCGCTGTCATACCCGGGTTTCCTTCGCATCGATCTCAAGCAGGTGCGCGACAAGGTCTTCGGGTACCGACAGGAAAGGCGAATGATCGCCCTCCAGCTCGATGAGCTGCGCGCCGGCGGCCTTGCTCATCTATTCCTGCAACCACCACGGCAGCACGTGATCGTTGCGCGAACCGAGGTAAACCTTTGGTACGGAACCAAATCCGTCGTGATTAATGCGCAGCGGCACCATCAGTGGCGCAACGGGCTCGGCGCAGTCGACCGCAGCGGCGACAGCCTGGACGTACGCCTCGAAGTCGGCGCCATCCGTCCCGCCGCGGCCCGGAAGGCCGACGGCGTCCACCGCGTGACCGGCGTCGCGAAGCGGTCCGGCGATGCTCTGCCAGCACCATGCGCCGTGCAGCCCACCGTGGATGAGAATGAATGTGGTCACGGCGGTCAGTAGGAGCGGGGCAGTCCGAGGGAATGCTCGGCGACGAAGTTGAGAATCATTTCCTTGGAGACCGGTCCCATGTTGAGCATGCGCACCACCCAAAAGTAGGTCGCCAGTTGGTATTCGTAGGTGACACCGTTGCCGCCGTGCACGGCGACGGCCGAGTCGAGCGCTTCCAGCCCGGCCGCGGCACCCAAATACTTGGCCATGTTGGCCAGCTCACCGACTTCGGCTCCACTGTCGTAAAGCTCGCATGCACGATCGGTCATTAGCTGGGCGGCTTGCAGGTGAATGTGCGCGGCCGCCAACGGATGTGCCACCGCCTGATGTGCGCCGATCGGCTGGCCCCATACGCGCCGTTCGTTCACATAGGCGGTCGCCTTGCCCAAGGCGTACTGGCCGATCCCCGTGCAGAGCGAACTGGTCAAGATCCGCTCGGTGTTCAGCCCGGTGAAAGCGACCCTGAGCCCTTTGCCTTCCTGGCCGATCAGATTGTCGGCATGCACTTCGACATTGTCAAAGAACACCTGGTGGCTCTTGTCCGGCTGGTTCATGACGGTCCGGATCGGCGTCCACGACAGGCCCGGTGAATCGGTCTTGACCATGAACACCGACAGCCGGGCCCGCCCGCTGACCTCGTCCACGCCGGTGCGCGCGACGGCCATTACCCAGTCCGCCGACTCCATGCCGGTGATGAACACCTTCTGGCCGTTGATTACATAGTGGTCGCCCTCGTGCTTCGCCGTGGTTGAGATGCGATGGGCATTGGATCCGGCGTCGGGTTCGGTGATGGCGAACGACAACCGCGTCGCGCCGCTGGCCACGCCCGGCAGCCAGCGCGCCTTTTGCTCCTCGCTGGCGCTGCGGTCGAGAATTGTTCCGACGACCCCCGGCGAAAACAGCATCGACTGCAGCGGACATCCGGCGACGGCGGTTTCCTGCACTACGATGGCCAGCTCGCGTAGCCCGAGTCCCCCACCACCGTATTCCTCGCGAAGGTGCACACCGAGATACCCGTTGGCGCCCAACGCATCCCATAGCTCGGCGCAATTGCCGCCGTCGTCGACTTGTTGCTGGTAGTAGTCGGGCCCGAACGAGCCGGCGATACCGCCGACCGCGTCGCGAATGGCCCGTTCCTCGTCGGACGTCGCCAGCACGGTACCAGTCTGAACTGCCATCAGCTTCCCTATTCCTTACCTGCTTAGTGCGAATCGATTGTGGCGGCGTATTTTTCGGCGATGACCCTGCGCTTGAGCTTCATCGTCGGCGTGAGTTCATCGCCGCCGGGCAACCAAGGCTCGTTGACGACGTGGAAGCGCTTTAGCTGCTCGACGCGGGCAAGTCGCTTGTTGGCCCGTTCGACCGCGGCAGCGATCGCGTTGTTTAGGTCGCGGGGGAACCTCGCGGCGGCATCCGGGTCCGGCACGATCAGCGCGACGTTGTAGGGCCGATCGTTCCCGATGACACACACCTCGCCGATCAGCGGATCGGCCTCCTTGACCCGTGCCTCAATATGTGCAGGGGACATGTTCTTGCCAGCGGCACTGATGATGATCTCCTTCTTGCGGTCGATGATCCGCAGATGGCCGTCATCGAACTCGCCAATGTCGCCGGTGTGCAGCCAACCATCGGAATCGATCGCGTCGGCTGTTGCCTCGGGGCGATTCCGGTAGCCGCGCATCAGCCATGGGCTCCGCAGCAGGATCTCGCCGTCGGCCGCCAAGCGAAGTTCGACGCCGGGCAGCGCGGGCCCGCAGGTGCCAACCTTGTAGCTTCCGGGCCGACCGAACGCGCCGAACGCCCCCGATTCCGTAACGCCCCACGCCTCGACCAGAGGAAGGCCTGCGTCAAGCCAAAACTGAGTGAGCTCGGGGGGCACCGGGGCGCTGCCGGTCATCGCGACGACGACTTCGTCGAGCCCGAAATGCTTGAGCAGCGGCCCGTCCAAACCGGTTGCGGCGGCGCGGAACTTCGCCAGCATCCGCGGCGGCCCAAAGAAGTAGTGCGGGCGCACGGCCAGCAGATGCTCGGGCATGGCGCGCGTGTCGGGGCATGTGGTGACTTGTAATCCCAACGCGATCGCGCGGTAGTGCGAAAGCTGACGTTCGGCGATGTGCGCCATCGGCAGGTACGACACCACGCGGGCGCCATCCATCGTGCCGATCGCGTGGTTGAGGCCTTGGGTATTACCGAGGACCGCGCGGTGGGTCAGCTCGACACCCTTCGGCGGACCCGTAGTGCCGGAGGTGTACACGATTACCGCAACGTCGTCGGGACCTACCTGACGCCACGCCCGGTCCACGTCGAAGTCCCCATCGAGGCCAGCCAGCGCGACAATATTCGGCGCGTCGCCGTTGACCAACACAACTGTTTCCGCGACATCGGCGTCGAGCGCCCGCTGCAGCATCGCAGACTCGGTCACCAGCACCCGCGCGCCGGCATCACGCATCACCCAACCGATGTCCTCAGAAGGCAGCGTGTTGTAGACGGACAGACAGGTCGCGCCCAGATGCAGTACGGCGGTATCAACCACGTGAAACGCGGGCCGATTGCTGAGCAGCATCGCCACTGTGTCGCCGCGCCGCACGCCCAAGCCCGCCAGGCCGCGTGCCACGCGAACCACCTCGGTGGCGTACTCCCCCCAAGTCAATCGCTCACTGT
>JBKOYU010000158.1:0-3949 GCA_046725575.1 Actinomycetota bacterium
ACGGAAGAGGTTCGGGCCAAGAGCGATCAGTGTGTGGCGGCGGGGGTTTCGCCGATCGACAAGGTGGTCTACACCCGGCAGGACAATCTGACGGCGGCGTTGATCGCGGGCGAGGTCGAGGCGATGGCGGCCGATTCACCGGTGACGGGGTTCGCGATCAAGCTGTCCGGTGGGGAGCTGGCACCGGCGGGGGAGATCTTCGACACCGCGCCGTATGGGTGGCCGGTGGCCAAGGGGTCGGGACTGGGCGAGTCGCTGCGGCGGGCGCTGGAGCATCTGATGCAGACCGGGGAATATAGGACGATCGCCACGCTGTGGGGCGTCGAGAACGGCATGATCGGCAAGCCGGTGATCAACGGCGCGGTTCGGTAGCCGAGCGGCGTCGTCGGCGTGGTCGCCGTCTCGCGAGTGCGCCCGCCGATCCGGCTGGAGAGTATGGGGAATGGCCGGCTTCGTGAACGTCCGGGCATACGCCGAACTCAACGACTTCTTGGGACCCGAGTCGCGCGGCATCACCGTGCGCCGTCCGTTCCGGAGCCATCAGACGGTGAAAGACGTCCTGGAGGCGATGGGTATCCCACACACAGAGGTCGACCTCGTTTTGGTGAACGGGACTGCGGAGAATTTCGCCCATCGCCCGACTGCCGGCGACCGCATCGCGGTGTACCCGATGTTCGAGGCCCTCGACATCGGGCCGACGGCGCGGCTGCGGCCGGTGCCGCTGCGCGATCCGCGCTTCGTCATTGACGTCAACCTCGGTCGGCTGGCGCGGCTGCTTCGCCTGCTCGGGTTCGACGCGTGGTGGTCCAGCGACGCCGACGACCAGACCCTGGTCGATGTCAGCCTGGGCCAGCAGCGTATCCTGCTGACGCGAGACCGCGCCCTGCTGAAGCGTCGCGCTATCACGCATGGTCTATTCGTCCACGCGGAGGACCCCGAGGAGCAGACGCTCGAGGTGATACGGCGACTCGACCTCGGGCAACTGCTTGCACCGTTCACGCGGTGCGTGCGGTGCAACGGCAGGCTAGTAGCCGTCACCAAGGAAGAGGTGAGCGACCACCTCGAGCCGTTGACCCGCCGGTATTACGACGATTTCAGCCGCTGCGCGAAGTGCGGGCGGATCTACTGGCCCGGATCACACCACGCAAGGTTGGTCAGCTTCGTTGACCGACTCCGCGACCAGCTCTGATCGACGGCGGTTACCGAACCCCGACTCGTCGCTGAATATCTCTGTCAACGGCGGTGGCGATGTCGTGTACGAGCCTCTCGTGCCATCGCTTGTGCGCCTCCAGGTCTGCGGCTAGCGCATGACAGTCTGGGCACTCCTGATGGGCGGAGGTCTCGTGCTGGGCTTGCTCCACGGTGCTGCACCTCCTCGAACAAAGGGGTCTGCCTCCACCGTGGCACCAACCAGACCTCTCGTCCACTTTCCGGACCCCAATGCATGCGGCTACAGCCCAAATTGCACAGAGGGTCGTGAACCGAGACGAGCTACGGGTCGCGTCCGGCAAAGCAGACCACACTACGCGCCCCATGGCCGGAGGTCATATCGGTGAAGGCCTTTTCGACGTCGTCGATGCTGATATGCCGCGTCACGAGTCCCTCGAGATCGAGTCGGCTGCGGCGGGCTGAGCCGAGACCCAGTCTAGACATGTCCTAGAACCCTAATGTCAGTTGGTCGGCCGACTCCTCGTGCTTCCTCGGTGCAAGAACGACGGATTCGCTGAAGAGTTCATCAACGTGGGTCACGTCCGACAATTCAAGGGCACCCTGCTCGACGAGCGCGTTATTGCCTGGCCCGCTGCCTGGCCCCGTCCACGATGCAACCCGGCCGTACGAATGCTTGAGGGCTTCGGTTGCGCCCGCCCACGTGCCGCCCGTCTGGTGATCGCTGGTTACCACGACTGTGCAGCGGGAGAGTCCATAGATGATCTTGTTGCGTCCCATCGCGTTGCCTGTCGAGAACGTTGCGGCTGGAGTGTAGGGCGTGATCAGGCAAATGCGTCCTTTGGCCACGCCCTGTCGGGTTCCCCGTCGGGCAACGGCACGCTCGAGGGCATCCGCCGGTACGCCCACCACCTGTCCCCCCGCTTCGAAAGCAGCGTTCATCGCATCGTTATCGACGCCTCGTGCCGCCCCAGAAATCACGGGTAGCCCGGACTTCACTGCGCGCTCGGCGATTTCACGCGCGACCTGTGAACCGTCCGCCGAGATATCGCGGGAGCCGACGACGCCCACACCGTCCGTGTCCAGCAAGGCGGTGTCGCCTACACCGTGGAGCGCAACAGGCGCCGTGTCGCCCAATCGGCTGTGCAGGCGCTTGGGGTAGCACTGACCAACGCCCGTGATTGTCCAGATTCCGGCGTGGTCGAGCTTTTCGAGAGCGATTGCAAGGCCTGCTGCGCGGTCGAACAGGTGGGCAATACGAGCGGCATCTGACGCTGCGGCTGGCGGTGGAGCATCCGATGCAGACCGGGGAATATAGGACGATCGCCACGCCGTGGGGCGTCGAGAAGGGCATGATCGACAGCCGGTGATCAACGGGGCGATTCGCTGACCGGCTCCGGGGGTGTAAATTGAGGTATAGGCCGCTTCGTATTTGCCGTGCCAACCGTCGAGCCTGTACGTCAAGACGAATCGATACAACCGTTCGCCCGCACCTCCGACCTCGGGCCGAACCCAGACTTGGTTAAAGGACTTGGCTATGAATTCGTCTGACTTGTTCTCACATCCCTATGAGCCCGAAGTCGTTGTAGACAAGGAGCGTTCCACCGAACCGGTGGAAGCTCCCGTCTTCTCCGACCGACCCCAAAACGATTCAACTGCTGATACGCCGTCCCCATGAACGGCATCTCCGGGGCGCGGCGACTGGCCCGGCCAGTCAGGCTCGCGCTTGCACAGCAGTTAGGGGCCGACATCGATGGGGCATGGTGGCCCTACACGGCCTCACTGTCCGATGAATTGCCAGGACTCATCGAGGCTTTACACCGACCGCTGGGCGAAATCGTCGATATCTGCATCAACTGGTCCGTCACCGAGGGGCCGCGCGAGCTTTACGAGATGGCCTCCAGTGCCCCGTCGCTACGTAGTGGGCATCGCAAACATCAACGACTGATGGCGGTTGGCGGCCGGTTAGGCTTCGCGAAACTCCTTGTCGTTCCGCACATGACATCGCAAGAGCTTGGCGCGATGATGATGCGCTTCGCGGCGGCCAGGCCGGTTTCGGACTCGCAACGAGACAGCCAGTTATTCGAGATCTGCGATTGCGTCATGCGGGCGGCGCAAATCGAAAGTGCTTCGTGGACAAGTCAAATGGGTGAAATGGTGGCCGCCGCAGAGCCGTCTCAGCAGGTCTAGAAGCGCAAACTTGTCGACGTAGGCGTCGTCGCGACTTACGATGGCGACACGAGGGGACCCGGTCAAGGAGACGTGCGATGACCACATCAACCCTGGCGACACTCACGATCTCACGGCGTGACACCTCCGTCTCGGCCGCCCATCCGGCGCTTACGACGTTGAGTTTGACCATGTCGCGACCGAGGCGTTCTCTGAGTGCCGTTCTGGATCTGAGGCCAAGTAGCAAGTCCCAGAAGGCAAATCGAGATTGAAAAGGCCTTCGTTGTTGCTTGCGAACCACCACGGGCCGACGCCGGCACGGTGTGCCCGAAATAGCCTCCGCCCCTTTCGCAGCTGGAACTCGGGGAAGCCGTCAAGGTCTTTGGGCCGGTTTGGTAGAGCGACGCCGCGAGCTCACCGGCGCCATCGAGCCGCGGTTTCCGTTGCCAGTTCGATGACGGGTCCAAGACGTCGGCCCTTCAATAGCCAGTCTTTGGGCGAAAGGTTGCTCAACTGCGCGCTGGGCGCCGTTGATGGGTGCCCGACCCGGGCTGCGTTTGCGACGGTCACACCCGACCGTCGCCCCTTCGATTCAATCCCAGATGGCGAACTG
>JBKOYU010000819.1:0-3051 GCA_046725575.1 Actinomycetota bacterium
GGCGACAACGGCTCAAACCCGGCCACCACCAGCCGAGCGCGCAAGACGCCGGTGCGGGATACGGTCACGAAGGCCAGCAGTGAGATCAAAAAGGTCGTCACCAAGGTTTCCGACAGCATTCAGACGGCGCTGAGCGGCGGCAAAGACGACGATAACAATGAGGACGGGGGTGAGGGCGCAGCGCAGTAAGCCCGCCGAGTCGCAACAGCCCCGGGGTCGAGCGCTTCCGGGGCTGTTATCTGTTGAGCGCCAACGACATCCGGGTCTATGCCCGCGCAAGGGCGCGTTCGGCTAGCAGCTCCGCGATCTGCCGCACCGTGGCCATGGCGACCAGCCGACCACCCAGGCCGTCGGCGATCGGGCGGCGACGGCCGGATCCTCATCGGCCGCATCGTCGTTAGCCGGTTCGTCGTCGACAGGCAGCTCCTCGGGCCACGGCTCGGCTGGCGACGACGGCGACGGCTCATCATGCAGCGCCACAACGCTACAACCCGTCAGATCCTCAATCCGGTTTGGACAACCCGGTTCTCAACTTAAACGGGGACCCATTGAGCGCGCTGCACCGCTGACCGCGCTCGCTGCGACCACGACCGAGGACGTCGATCGTGGTTGCAGCGTTCCGCAACCGACGACACCTTCACAAGGTCGTGGATAGCCCGACGTGACAACGACGTTCATCGGCGCCAGCGGCCAGTCGCACCCACATATCTCGTCTGACCCTTTCGGCCGTACTGCAATTTGGACTCCGACTCGAGCTGGGCACCCCGCTCGTGAACGAGGTGAATACGTGGCTGGCGGGAAACTCGGCCGTCGGAACTATCGTCGAAGTCGGCCGAACAGGGCCGCGCTCGGTCGTACCTCGACTTCAACAACGCGGCGATCGCCGAGTTCGTCGCCCCGGTAGGCACGCCGCGAGTCGGGCCGACAGCTCGTTGGCCCTCACGGCGTCGATCAGCGCCTTGTCTCCTCGCCCCGACGATCACCGCCGCCCTCGTGCTGCTGCGGGAAAGCCGGTCCTGCCAATAACTTTTGCTTGGCCAGCGAGAGATTGCCGACGACATGGGTGCACACGATCGCAGCGGTGGCGTTCCGACGGACCACCGGTGGAGTCGTTCCCTCCGACCTGCTGGTGACCCTCTTCGACGTCGTTCTCATCGGCGGCGTGGGCGCAGGACTCATCGTCGCCGGGCCACCCGCTGATCACGGTGAATCAACACGTGTTCGTCCTGCCGCCCGCTGATCACGCGCCGCCGGTAACCGGCGGTGACATTGCGCGCGGCCGGATTCATCGACTATCACGGTCGCCGACGATGCCATCGCGACCGGCAAAAACATCCGCGGCATCGTCGAATCCGACGACGATCCCCCCTCACATCATCGCTTCGGCCATCGCCATGTGGCCCTCGAAGCCGAGGTCTGCGGCCATCGTGCGGTAGCGATCCGCCAAGTCCCGGTAGGCAACATCGTCGCCGCGGGCGCGGGCTAGCAGCGCGCGCAGCCGCAGCAGCCAGATGTCGCGCACAGCTAAACGGTCGGCGGTCGGCGCCGCCGCTAAGCGCTCGATCGCGGCCTCGGCTTCGGCCACGTCACCGTCGGCGCCGCGGTCCAGCAGTGTCTGCACCAGAACGCCGGTCGCAGGAATGCCCCACATCAGCAGCCGTCCCTCGCGGAACAGATGGTCGACGGCGGCGCGCATCAGCGGTATGGCCTCATCGCGATCTCCCCGCCGAGCCCTCTCACGCGCCAAGTACACATTGACGAGCGGTAAATCGCACAGGTTGTGTCCCCCGCGCAAGAACGCGTCGCCGACCTCGGTCAGCAGCTTGTGTCCGCGGTCACGCTCCGCAGCCGTTTGACGATGCACCAGCGCTATGCCCAGCGTCGCTTGGGTGAAGGCCACTGCGAAGTCATCACCGGAGCGTTCGGCAATCCGTCGGGCATGCTCGATCTCGCGCACCGCGGAATCGTCGGGCCTCAGCACGCCATTCGGTATTCCCGCGACGTAGCTGAGGGCGATAGCCGCGGCGTAGGACACGGGTTCGGCGCTGCGGGCCATGGCCAGGCCGTGCTGCAGGTCGTCTCGCCATCCGGGACGACCCAGGCCATAACGGGCGATACCCCGCATCGTAAAGGCGTACGCCAACGGGGACCCGATAAGGAGGTTGCCTTTTGAGGGGTCCCCGTCGGCCAGGTCGATGACCCTTTGTGTCCACCGCAGCATGTCTGAATACTCGGCGCTTTCCAGCTTGGCGTAGGTCGCCGTGAAGGACAGCCCCACCGTCAGGGTCGGATCGCCGATCGACTCGGTGAGGGCCATGTGTTCGGATGCCAGCTGCGCCGCCTCGCGGATGCGGTCGTGATACGTGTGATCGACAACCAGCCCTGCCATGGCGATGGCCAGTGACGCCTTGTCCCCAGCGGCGGTGCACAACTGCCGCAGTTCATCGAAGCGGTCCCCGGCCACGTTCACATGGATTCGCCAGGCGTTCCCGCACAACATGGTGCGCGGGGCGATGCGCATGGCTGCCCGGTTGGGGTCATCGGCGGGTAGTTGGTCGGCGATCTTGCTGGCGCGCTCCCAACTTAGTCGCGCCGCGGCGATGTCGCGGTTGGTCGCCCACGTTGCGGCGCGCATGTGCCAGCCGTAGGCGGCGTGCAGATCACCGGCGGCCTGCAGATGTTCGGCGATCAGCGCCGCGTTGTCCTCCACCGAGCCGGGTTCACGCTCTTGGATCGCGGCGGCCAGCCGCCGGTGCCATTGGGCGCGGTCGGATTTCAGTTGCGATTCGTAGGCCACCGCGCGGATCAGCGGGTGGCGGAACGCGTACTCGGCGCGTGGGGTGAACCGCACCTGATCGATCAGCTCCGCGCCCAGCAGTTCGTCGACCACCGCATCCACACCCAGCGCGGCCAGCAGCCCGGCCCCGAAGCGGGCGCCGATCACCGACGCCGCGTTCAACGTCCGCTTGGCCGGGGTGCTCAGCCGGTCGATGCGCGCCTCGATGGCGGCCTGCACCGTGGCCGGCACGCTGAGCTCGGCGACATCTACCC
>JBKOYU010000564.1:0-3567 GCA_046725575.1 Actinomycetota bacterium
ATGACACCGGGCTCGACGACCGCACGCCGCCCCCCGGCGTCGATTTCGATGATTCGATTCATGTTCGTCAGATCCAGCACCAGCGAGTCGTCGCCGGGTGCTATCGCCGCGGAAAGGTTCGTCGCGGTGCCACGAGGAACAACCGCGACACCGTGATTCGTTGCATAGCGGAGCAGTTCCACGACCTGGTCGGTCGATGTCGGTCGAGCCACCGCCGCGGGAGCGCCACGGTGTGTGATGAAGTCCGTCCCGGCCAAGACGCGCGTCGCCTCGTCAGTGAGAACTGCATCCGATCCGATCAGGCGGCGCAGATCAGATCCAAGCGCATCCGTTTGCACGGTTCGAAGTTATCGCGTCGTCCACATGCCCGGCGGTGTTATGGGCCACGCCCGCCCGGTCCGCCGCTTTCGAGGGCAGCCGTGAGGCGCTCCAGCAGCGGCCGTTGACCCTTCAGCAGCTTGTCATTGGCCTCGGCCACGGAAAACCAACCCACGCGGTCGATTTCGGGATACTCGCGGATGTTGCCGGACCCCTTCGGCCACTCCAGCTCGAACGTATTGCTGAAGGTGCCTTCGAGGTCCAGATCGCCTCGAACCGCAAAGGCGGTGATGACCTTGCCGCTCGGCTGCTTCAGCGGGGCGAAGTCGATGCGCGGCCCGTCCGGCGGCTGCTTACCGAGTTCCTCTTCGAACTCGCGTTGCGCAACCGTCCACGGGTCTTCACCCTCGACGTACTCGCCCTTCGGAATCGACCACGCCCCCTCGTCTTTGCGTGCCCAAAACGGGCCGCCGGGGTGGCCGATCAGCACCTCGACGCCGTCGTCGGTGACCCGGTACAGCAGCAGGCCTGCGCTCAGTTTCGGCATCAGGCGGTCGTGGGTTCGCTGAGCTTGACCAGTGTCTTGCCGATGTTGGCACCGGTGAACAGCCCGTTGAGCGCGTCGACGCACGATTCGATGCCCTCGAAGATGGTCTGGCGGTGCACAAGCCGGCCGTCGGCCTCCCACTGGCGCAACGAGGCGAAGGCCTCGTCGAAGCGGCCCCACTCGTCGAGCGCATTGAATCCCTGCATCAGCGCGGTCTTCGCCAGCAGGTTGACGTAGTTGGCGGGCCCGGGGTGTTCGCCGGTCAGGTAGCTGGAGATGACGCCGCAGAGCACGACCCGTGCCTTGGGGGCCAGCCGGCCCAGCACCGCGTCGAGGATCGGCCCGCCCACGTTGTCGAAGTAGACGTTCACACCCTTGGGGCAGTGTTCTTTGAGCGCGGCGGGAAGGTCGCCCTCCTTGTAGTCGATGCACGCGTCGAACCCGAAGTCTTCGACCACCGCCTTGCACTTGTGCAGGCCGCCCGCGATCCCAACCACCCGCGCGCCAGCGATCTTGGCGATCTGCCCGGCCACCGACCCGGTTGCACCCGCCGCAGCCGAGACCACCACGGTCTCCCCCGGCTGGGGCCTGCCGATGTCGGTCATCCCGAAGTAGGCGGTGGCGCCGGTCGGGCCGAAGACGGACATGATCGCCAGCTGATCGGTCTCCCCCGGGATGGGCGTGGTGAAGACGTCGTCGCGGATGATCACGTATTCCTGGAAGCCCGTCAGCGTGGTGACGACGTCGCCGACCGCGTAGGCGTCGCAGCGGGATGCCACCACCTCGCCGATTCCGGCGGCCCGGATGACGTCGCCCAACTGGAGCGCAGGCAGGTATCCGGGCTGGCCGTCGAGCCAGGTACGGGCAGCGGCGTCGATCCCGACATAGGTGGTGCGCACCAGCGCCTCACCGTCGCCGGGCTCGGGTGCCGGGTTGGTGACCAGCTCGGTGTCCTCGGGTTGGACCAGCCCGGTCGGGCGGCGGCGCAGCAGGATCTGGCGGTTCGTCAGCGAAGGCATATGGGCGAAAATACCGAAGACTACGCCCGCTTCTGCAGTGCTTGCTGTCCAAACTGGCCGGTTTCCAGCGAGCCGTCGGGCAGCACCAGCTCGCCGGCCTCGACCCGGTTGCGCAGATAGGCGAACGTCTGCGCGGTCTGAGCGAACAGATGCTCGCCGGCGCGTAGGGCCGGCCGCTGCTTGCCGTCGCGAGAGGCGAACTGCGGCAACGGTTTCACCTCGGTGTGGTAGTCGACGTTGAAAAACAGCGGGAACGAGTACCGTTCCTCCTTCACCTTGCGCACCCGGTGGCTGGTCGCGACGTATGCGCCGTTGGTCCACAGTTCCAGCATGTCGCCGATGTTGACGACGAACGTGCCGGGCACGGGCGGGACGTCGATCCACTCGCCGCCGCCATTCATCACCTCAAGACCCGGTGCCGTCGGCTTGAGCAGCGTGAAGCACTCGTAGTCGGTGTGGGCGCCGATGCCGTGGGCGTCCTCTGCGTCGGGGTTGTACGGGTAGTGAATGAGCCGCAGCTGGCTCGGCGTCTTGGTGGCGTGCTTGGAGAACGTGTCGGGATCCTCCCCCAACGCCACCGCGAACGCCCACAGTAGCCGGTGCCCGACGTCGAGGACCGCGTGGTAGTACGCGGTGACCGCGTCGACGAAGCCCGGTAGGTCCGGCCATGTGTTGGGGCCGAGCATCGGGTTGTCCGCCAGGTAGTCGTGGTCGTCGGCGGGCAGGTCCAGTGCGGTGTCGAACGCCTCCTTCATTTCCGGCATTCCGGTCGCGAGGCCCTCTTCACCTGAGGGGACGTAGCCCCGATGGCATTTGGACAGTCCGATGTAGTAGCGCATCTTCTCCTCGAGCGGCAGCGCGAAGAACTCCGTCGTCGACGCCAACATGCGCTCGAACAACGCGTCGTCGACGCCGGCGCCGCTCACGTAGAGGAATCCGACCTCGCCGGCCGCCTTGCCGATCTCGCCAGCCACTCGCTCGCGCTCTGCCCGATCCGGTGAGCGCAGCCCGCTGATGTCGACGATCGGCACTGATGTGAATGACGTTGTGCCACTCATAGATCCACATCTCCTTCGCTATCTTCAATGCGCCATCGGACACCGTTGGCCACCAGGTCACTGCCATTCACGTGCGGATTGAGCGCGGCCCACTGCGGGCCGCCGACCGAGTCCAGCACCACGCCGCTCTTGTCCGCCCAGCCGAATTGCGCACCGGCGCGCAGCAGCATCGCATGCTCGGCGAACAGCGCCCAGCACGGTGTGGCCGGGCCGTCCTGGCGGACCCACTGTTCGACGTAGTCCTCGTGCACGCCGACTTCGATCAACACGCCCGCCTCCCAGCGCATCCGTCCCGCGTCGGGGAACGGACTAGGCGGCTCGATGTCGATGAGCCGCTGCCACTCGAACACGTCACCGCGCTGGCCGAGTCGACCGGCGAACCCGCGCGTGTCCACGTACGCGGTAATCCCCTGCAGCCAGGCCACATCCGTGCCGGTGTCATGCGATCCGTCGGTGTTGACCAAGAGGGTGCGCCGCCACAGTCCGCTGCACTCGGCCATCGCTACGGCGCTCACTGCCTCGACTCCCGCTCGCTCCGGTCCTCGCTCGTTCCTCGCTGCGATCCGCACTCGCGATCGTCTTCGGGTGCTCACGCAGACGCCTCCCACATCGACCGCAGCTGCGC
>JBKOYU010000542.1:0-2828 GCA_046725575.1 Actinomycetota bacterium
GCAGGCGTGATTCCGTACGCATCGGCGGCAATCGATAGATCGGTCATGTTTTACACGTTGCCGGTCACCGATTTCCGCACCCTGCCAGACGGTGAAGACGTCAACATCATCGACGCACCCACTATCCGATCCATCGTGCACAGCCTTTTGGCCCCCGATAGCCCCTCCACACCTGCATCGACAGACAACGTCCGCGCCTCTGCTCATCCCTGGGCCAACCCGGAGCCCACTGCACACCGCGTCGCACTCGACGTGATCAACGCTTCTGGCCAAGACGGGGTGGCCGTGGCCGTCCGAAACGCCTTGGCGAAGGGACAATTCACGAAAGGAACGGTCAGCACCGCCGACTCGATCAGAGCCGCGAGCAGCATCGCCTATGGGACAGGTGCGCAGTCCGCCGCCGAGCTGCTGGCCGACGAACTGGGCCTCAGCGCCATCGCATCCGACGCGGTCGCTCCCGACACCGTGCTACTCACCGTCGGCACCGATTTTCGCACCTCCGAGTACGTCGACAGGCTCGCCTCCACATCGGACGCCACCACAACGAGCGAGGCACCAAGCCTCACCGCCGTGCCGGCGACAGCCGCTGGCAAAGACGCACCGACGCCTACGAACCTCACGCTGATGACCGCTGGCAGCGTCCCCTGCGTGAGATGACGTCGTTCGTCAATGGAGGCCGGAAAATCCTTGAGCTCCAAGACATCTCAAATCCTCACCAACGGTTTTCTCACCGACGGTCAACCGGTCGGCACGGCGGATGGCGCAAAGAACTGACCCCATTCGTAACGTGCGGCCGATTGCGCGGCGCTGAATGTTTGAGCGGATTCTGCGCCGCCACCGGCGAGATGGACGAGTGCCCAAGCCATAGGGAACGCCGGGAATCCGTGGCGTTGCGCGGCGCCGAGCAACTCGTGAAACGCTGCGTCCGATCGCCGTGCTGCTCTCAGGTGGGTTAGTCGGTTGCCACCGAGGACCGCAGGTCGTGACCTCGATCGTGTTCGACGGTGAAACTCGCAGCATCACGTCCGCGGACGTGGTCTGTACCAAGCAAGTCAACGGCGACCTGTCGATCCTGGTGCAGGGCACGCCGACGCGGACGGTTCGAGTCCAGCTCACGCAGCAGGGCCGACTCGTCGTTCAGAAGGCAGGTCTGCGCTATGACGACATGGCCGGTTTCGTGGCCGACTCCCGGGAGGTCATCGCGAAAAAGTCGACGAGACCTTCACGTTCAGCGGGCGCATGCCGCCGAATTCCGGGGGAGTCGCAGTGGCATACGTTCAAGATCCAGACCAAATGTCCGGCATATCAGGATGCGCCGAGCTCGAGGGTTGCCCCCTAAGGAGCACCGTGAACACGCCGTGCCGGGTCGGCCGCCGAATCGCTGTGTCGTAGGTGGCGTCACTTTCACTCCTGGGGACGCGAGAAACTCCATTCGCAGGAATCAACGTGGCACAGGCCGGTCGCTCTGGCCTCCCAATCTAGGGGGACTAAGGGCCAATATGCCTGTGGCGCAGGTTGACTCATCAGATGAAACGACGTGGTTACTGGTAACTCCGGGAGGCCGACGGCGGCCGTATTCCCTTGCTAGGTAGCGGTTTCCGCGTCACCGAGCGGCGCAGGGAACGTGCGGCACAACGACCGGAGCCTGCGGTCGCCAGCGATGAGGGCGGCGGTGGCGGGGTCGGCACATTCGATCACCCGGACGTGACCGAGGTCGGTCAGCTGCCCGGCCCTGCGGTGCACATCAGCGAACAAGGGTGTTCAGTGCATCGGACAATGGCCTTTCAGATCGAGTCGCAGTGCTGAACTAGCGCGGTGCGCAGTTGGCGGCGTTCGGAGCGTACGCCGAACTACAAGCGTCGAGCGGGGCCATAGGCGATTTGCCCGCCTTATAGCGACAACTCAGCGGCAAAACATCCAGGGACGCTGAGGTTGTCGCTGCGCTGTCGCTGAGAGCGTTCAGGCGGCTGCGCCCCGGTGTGGGGACATGAAAATGAGGCCGAATGCACCCGTTGCCGAACACCCGCGACCTGGGCATTCGGCCTATTTCCGAGTGAGGCGGGCAATTTGGACGGTGGTGTCCGTCACGTGAATGGTGTGCCCGCGGTAACGAATCATTGCGGCGCAACGCCATCCGCGCGTCGTTGCGCACTTCGGCGGGGCGCGATCGTCGAGGTGTCCGGGCGTACGAACACATCGAAATCCGTTACCTCCCACTGGAAGTCCCCGCGCCGTCATCATTTGATGATCCCGACGACCCCAATCAGCAGGTCGTCCGCACCGAGATGCAGGACCAGACCGACGCGACCATCGACGCCATCCGCGAACTCGACTTGGGTTCCGTCGACAGCCCGGCGCTTCGCGACCCGCCGGATCGCTCACGTCGCCAGTAAGTAGCCGGAAGCCACGCTGCGCCGGTCCAACCGGCGGAGGCCGAGTTCGTCGGCGAGCTCCACCGCACGCACGTACTCGTCTCGGCGCAGATGCCGGTTGATCTCCGGGTACGGATCCCGTACGTCGGTACGCCCGACCAGGCCGGCCGGGTAGAACTGGGCCATCAGGTCGACGTACGTGTCGGGTCCGAGCATGGCGGCGATCCAACGCAGAATCTCTGCCGTTTCGTCGAACATCTGTGGCATGACCAGGTGGCGCACCAGCAAACCGCGAACCGCCAGCCCGTCGTGGTCGAGGACGAGCTTCCCCACCTGTCGGCCCATCTCTGGGATGGTTGCGCGCATCACCTCCGGATAATCCGGCATGCGCAGGAAGCGGCGGGCCCGTTCGCGGCTCCACACCTTGGCGTCGGGCATGTAGATGTCGACAATCCC
>JBKOYU010000958.1:0-3992 GCA_046725575.1 Actinomycetota bacterium
ACCTCGATCTGCGACGGGACCTCGCTGCGCCAGCCGCCGAAGATCGTCAGCCATTCGTCGAAGCGACGCAGATCCGACGCGAGCGCCCACGCCTTTTCCGGACTGAGATCCGACGACACCGCGACGTCAACCTTTGCCATCAGAGAGCACTACCCGGCGACGCGGACCGGGTAAACGACGTCGCCGGTTTCCACCGACCGAGGCCGATCCTGCTGCGAAACTGTGTAGGCGCGCTCCCCCGTCACACCCGGCCGACTGCGATGGCCAGGCGGTGGCTGATCACGCTCGATTCAGCGGATTCTCTCGGTCCTAGGCGCGGTCGACAAAGGATTCCATTGTAAAAATGTAAATTCGTTGCGGAATCGCTTGCGAAGGACCGTCCGATCCGCGATGGTTTACCCACAGCTTCGAGGCTGTCCCTGAGGAGGATCTGCCCTGACCGGCATGCATACCACTTCCGCCGATCAAGCGGCGGGATCCGACGGGGCCACCCGCGCCAAGGGCGGCCCGGTCATCGAGATCGACCATGTCACCAAGCGCTTCGGCGACTATGTCGCCGTATCCGAAGCCGACTTCTCCATCGCTTCGGGCGAGTTCTTCTCGATGCTCGGCCCGTCTGGCTGCGGGAAGACGACGACGCTGCGGATGATCGCCGGGTTCGAGACGCCCACCGAGGGCGCGATCCGGCTCGAAGGCGCCGACGTGTCCCGCGTGCCGCCGCACAAGCGCAACGTCAATACGGTGTTCCAGCACTACGCGCTGTTCCCCCACATGACGGTGTGGGACAACGTCGCGTACGGACCCCGCAGCAAGAAGAAGGACAAGGCCGAGGTCCGCAAGCGGGTCGACGAGCTGCTGGAAATCGTGCGGCTGACCGACTTCGCCCAGCGCAGGCCCGCCCAGCTCTCCGGTGGCCAGCAGCAGCGCGTGGCGCTGGCCCGGGCGCTGGTGAATTACCCCAGCGCGCTGCTGCTCGACGAACCGCTCGGCGCCCTTGACCTCAAGCTGCGCCAGCTCATGCAGTTCGAGCTCAAGCGCATCCAGCGCGAGGTCGGGATCACGTTCATCTACGTGACCCACGACCAAGAAGAAGCGCTGACAATGAGCGACCGAATCGCGGTGATGAACGCCGGCAACGTCGATCAGATCGGCACCCCGACCGAGATCTATGACCGCCCGTCGACGGTGTTCGTGGCCAGCTTCATCGGCCAGGCCAACCTGTGGTCGGGTAAGCAGACCGGTCGCACCAACCGTGACTTCGTCGAGGTCGAGGTGCTCGGGACGACGTTGAAGGCCCGACCCGGCGACACCACGATCGAGCCGGGTGGCCAGGCGACGCTGATGGTTCGGCCGGAACGCGTGCGGGTTTCGATGGACGCGCCGACCGGTGACGTCGCCACGGTGCGCGCGAAGGTCACCGATCTGACGTTCCAGGGACCGGTGCTGCGGCTGTCGCTGACCGCCGCCGACGACTCGACGATCGTCGCCCATGTCGGCCCTGAGCAGGACCTGCCGATGCTGCGGCCCGGCGACGAGGTCCACGTCTGCTGGGCCCCCGACGCGTCGCTGGTGCTGCCGGCCGCCGACATCCCGACCACCGAGGATCTCGAGGAGATGCTCGACGACTCGTAACCGTTGGCCGTAGTCCTTCCCCTCCCCTTCGTCGACGAAAGGCACAGTCGCCATGCCCAACGAAATTGATCCCCGGCTCCTCAACCGTTTTGCGGCCAACCGGACTTCCCGCCGGCGCTTCATCGGCGGTGGCGCCGCGGCCGCCGCGGCGGTGGCCCTGGGCGGGTCCTTCCTGGCCGCGTGCGGCAAGAAAAGCGAAACGACGCCCACCACGACGACTGAGGCGGGGCCTGCCACCGGCACCCTCCGCATCTCGAACTGGCCGCTGTACATGGCCGACGGCTTCGTCGCCGACTTCCAGAAGGCCTCGGGCCTCACCGTGGACTACAAGGAAGACTTCAACGACAACGAGCAGTGGTTCGCCAAAGTCAAGGAGCCGCTGTCGCGCAAGCAGGACATCGGCGCCGACCTCGCAGTGCCAACGACGTTCATGATGGTCCGGCTGCACAACCTCGGCTGGCTCAACGAGATCAGCGACGCCGGTGTGCCGAACAAGAAGAACGTCCGGCCCGACCTGCTCGAGGCCAGCGTCGACCCCGGGCGCAAGTACAGCGCGCCGTACATGTCCGGCCTGGTTGGCCTGGCGTACAACAAGGCGGCGACCGGCCGCGACATCAAGACCATCGACGACATGTGGGATCCCGCCTTCAAGGGCAAGGTCAGCTTGTTCTCCGACGCCCAGGATGGGCTCGGCATGATCATGCTGTCGCAGGGCAACTCGGTCGAGAAGCCCACGACCGAGTCCGTCCAGAAGGCGATCGACGTGGTGAAGGAACAGAAGGACAAGGGCCAGATCCGGCGCTTCACCGGCAACGACTACGCCGACGACCTAGCGGCGGGCAATATCGCTGTCGCACAAGCGTATTCGGGCGACGTGGTACAGCTTCAAGCGGATAACCCCGACCTGCACTTCGTGGTCCCCGAATCGGGCGCAACGACGTTCGTTGACACCATGGTGATCCCGTACACCACCCAGAACCAGAAAGCGGCGGAGGCGTGGATCAACTACGTCTACGACCGGGCCAACTACGCCAAGCTGGTCGCGTTCGTTCAGTACGTCCCGGTGTTGTCGGACATGACCGAGGAACTGCAGAAGGTCGACCCGGCGGCGGCAAGCAACCCGCTGATCAATCCTCCGAAGGAGGTTCTCGACAAGTCGAAGGGCTGGGCCCCGCTCACCGACGAGCAGACCCAGGAGTACAACACCGCTTACGCCGCGGTCACCGGCGGCTAATCAGATGGCCGGTGTAGCCAGCAGCAGTCGGCAGCGGAGCAAGATCGCCCCGTACCTGATGATCCTGCCGGCCCTTGTGTACCTCGGGATCTTCTTCGTGGTGCCGTTCTACTCGCTGGCGCGGACATCGCTTTCGTCGTCGGGTGGCTCGATCTTTCTGCCGACGCTGACGTTCAATTGGGACTTCGGGAATTATCTCGATGCGTTCAGTCACTACCAGGATCAGATCATCCGGACCTTCACATACGCGTTGGTTGCGACCGTGCTGTGCCTGCTGCTGGCATTTCCACTGGCATACGTCATCGCGTTCAAGGCCGGCCGATATAAGAACCTGATCCTCGGACTGGTGATCCTGCCGTTCTTCGTGACTTTCCTGATCCGCACCATCGCGTGGAAAACCATTCTGGCCGACGATGGTTGGGTGGTCAGTGCCCTGGGCGCAGTGGGCTTGCTACCCAGCGAAGGCCGGCTGCTCTCGACGAGCTGGGCAGTCATCGGCGGCCTGACCTACAACTGGATCATCTTCATGATCCTGCCGCTATACGTCAGTTTGGAGAAGATCGACCCGCGGCTGATCGAGGCGTCAAGAGACCTCTACTCGTCGAGCAGGCGCAGTTTCACCAAAGTGATCCTTCCGTTGTCGATGCCCGGCGTTCTGGCTGGAAGTCTGTTGGTGTTCATCCCCGCATCGGGCGACTTCATCAACGCCGACTATCTGGGTAGCACTCAAACGACCATGATTGGCAACGTCATTCAGAAACAGTTCCTCGTGGTCAAGGACTATCCCGCGGCCGCAGCGCTGAGCATGGTCCTGATGGCGATCATCCTCGTCGGCGTGCTGCTCTACACGCGGGCACTCGGCACGGAGGACCTCGTATGACCTCCCAAGGAGTGCCGGTGGTCGCCGAGGTCATTGAAGCGCCCGCCAAACCGAAGACCGTTAAGGGCGGCCGCAAGTGGGGCGATGTGCTGCTGCGGATCGTCGCCGGCCTGGTACTGCTCTATCTGTTCCTGCCGATCTTCGTGATCGTATTGTTCTCCTTCAACAATCCCCAGGGCAAGTTCAACTACTCGTGGCAGGGCTTCACCCTGAACAACTGGGCGCACCCCTTTAAGTACCCGGCGC
>JBKOYU010000793.1:0-6202 GCA_046725575.1 Actinomycetota bacterium
GTTGTCCGTCGGTCCTGCTCGCGCACCACCGCGCCAGCGTGTCGCCTGGCCACATGGCTTACATGCATGGTATCGGCCCAGCGCAGCGCAGCGGGACCAACAGAATTCTGAGAATCGAATCGAAGCAGGTCAGCTGCTTGACCTTGATCCGCTGACAGCGTATTGGCATGGAATGCGCCGCTCGGTACGGTTGGGGTGCGGGGTGCCTCGCATGATAGGCTCCCCCGGTTGTTGGGGCGAGTGGCGGAATGGCAGACGCGCTGGCTTCAGGTGCCAGTGTCCTTCGGGACGTGGGGGTTCAAGTCCCCCTTCGCCCACAAAATCGAGACGAGGCGAGTCACCGATTACGAGTGACTCTCCTCTAATACGTCAACCCCGTTAACCCCGTTAAATTGCCTTTCGGACACCGCGCAGTCGCTCGTTGTATTTGGTGTCGCGCACGGTAGCTTTTTGCGAATGCGGCTCGCGTATATCGCGCTTGTTTCGGTGGCGCTGTTGTCGGCGGCGTGTTCCACAGCAGTCGAAGGTTCGGCGGTGAAGGAGTCGGGCGCTCCGTCGGGCCCGACGGTCGACGTCAGCAAGCTCGACGTCGGGCCGTACCCCACGGAGCCGAGCCAGCCGCTGGGGGTGACGGGCGACCCGTTGCGCGGAGTCCTCGTCGAGGCCCAGCGGATGGCCAACAACGTGGTCGGTCCGTGGGAAGTCGACTCGACCTTGGCCGGCTGGTTCGGGTTCGGCGCCACGGTGCTGCCGAACGTGGACGCACTGGCGCAGATCGGCCCGGAGCCGTTCGCGGTCGCCGCGAGCCAGCACGGCTTCGTCAATGGCTTCGCCTCGGCGCGGACAGCGGAAGGTCAGAAGATTCTGCTCAACGCGGTACTGCGCTTCGCCGACCCGGGCGCCGCAGCCGCTGTCGCCGCAGAGTTCGGCGATATCGCGGCCAAGACAGGAGAGGGCGTGCAGCGCACCCAGATCCCGGGTCATCCCGACACGCAGGCGGCGAGCTACACACAGACCGAAGGCTCCACCGGCAAGCGGTGGGGCGCGGTCCGCGCCTTCACCGCCCACGGCGAGTACGTGTTCATGCAACTCGCGCAGGCCGTCGATGGGATGGACCCGGCTGTCGGCCTGGTCGCCAAAACCATTGACCTGCAAGGCCCGACCATCGACAAGTTCCGCGCGACCGATCCCGCCGAGTTCGCCGACATCTCGCTCGACCCGACCGGACTGTTGGCCCGGACCCTTCCGGTTCCAGACAAAGAAGCGACCACCATCCAGAACACCACCTACGAACAACGCGGCGCGGTGCAATTCCAAAGCGATCCGGCCCGGTCGGCGAAGCTGTTCACCGAGACCGGAACGGATCTGGTGGCGATGGCGAAAACAAACGTCTATCAGACCAAGGACCCCGCGAGCGCGACGAAAATCGTGGAGGGCTTCTTCGCGGAGTTGCAGCCGACGTCGCAACCGGCGAAGCCGGTCAACAACCTTCCGGACAGCCGCTGCCTGCAGCTGGAAGACAAGAGCTTCTACTGTCTGGGCGCCGCGGACCGCTACGCGATCGAAACCACATCGGACAAACTGCTGGACGCCCAGCAGCAGGTTGCGGCGCAGTACGCGATGTTGCTGAGCGGCTAGCGCCCGGCGAGGACACCGTGCAGCACCAGCTCGCTCAGCTCCTTGGCCGCGGTGTCGACGTCCTTGATGCGGCGCACGCACACCGCGTACCAGGCGCCGCCCGCGATGACGTCCATGATGGTGTCGGCGCTGATGCCGGGGCACGCGGTGCCGTCAGCGACGGCCTCGCCCACCCGCTCGGCCAGCTGGCTGCGCGCCGTGGCCTCCAGGCGGTCGCTGAGCACCCGGCGCATCCGCCGCAGGTCCCCGAGATTCTCGGCACTGCGGACCGCAAGATTCTCGCCCCGCAGTACCTGCTCGACGACCTGCCCCGGCTCGCCGAGCGCCTCGACCGCGCACCCGATGAGCTGGTGCTGGTCAGCCGGCGACATCTGCGGTCGAACAACTCGTGGCTGCACAACGTCGGCCCGCTGATGAAGGGCAAGGACCGCTGCACCCTGCTGATGCACGATGACGACGCAACGAAGCGCGACGTGACGACTGGCGACCTCGTCACGATTACCTCGTCGGGCGGGCGGATCGAGGTGCCCGTCGAGGTGATTGGCGCGATCATGCCGGGTGTGGTGTCGATGCCGCACGGCTGGGGCCACGGCAAGCCCGGCACCCGGATGTCTGTGGCCAATGATTCGCCGGGTGCGAACACCAACATTCTGTCGCCGCCGACGTTCATCGACGAACCATCGGGCAACGGGGCGCTCAACGGCATCCCGGTGACCGTCACCCCCGTGGCGACCTGAAAGTATCTCGACGTGGGCACAAACGAGCGGGCGAAGATCGTCATGACTGACGACGAGATCGCCGAATTCATTGAGCGCAGCCGGACCGCGACGATGGCGACGGTGCTGGCCGACGGCCGGCCGCATCTGGTCGCGATGTGGTACGCAGTCGTCGACGGTGAGATCTGGTTCGAAACCAAGGCCAAATCGCAGAAGGCCGTCAACCTGCGCCGCGACCCGACGATCACGGTGATGATCGAGAACGGTCAGAGCTACGACACGTTGCGCGGGGTGTCGATCGACGGCAAGGCCGAGATCGTCGACGACCCGGAAACCATTCTGCGCGTGGGGATTAGCGTCTGGGAGCGCTACACCGGCCCGTACACCGACGAGATGCGCCCGTTCGTCGACCAGATGATGAACAACCGCATTTGCGTGCGCGTGGTGCCCACTCGGCTGCGCAGCTGGGATCACCGCAAGCTCGGCATGCCGGCAATGCCGATCGGCGGCAGCACGGCGCAGTACCTGTAATGGCGCAGGAGCGTCCCCAGCAGCTGGACTCTCCGCTGCTGCCGAAGATCTTCAAGTACGCCGGCAAGGCACATGTGTGGGTCTATCGGCGCACTGGCGGGAAGGTCGGCGGGAAATGGCGCATCGGCGCGGGCGTCCGCAAGCCGGTGCCGACGCTTCTGCTCGAACACCGCGGTCGCAAGTCGGGCAAGGTGTTCGTCACGCCGCTGCTGTACATGTTCGACGGTGCGGACGTCGTGATCGTCGCGTCGCAGGGCGGACGGCCCGAGGACCCGCAGTGGTACCGCAACCTGGTGGCCAACCCGGACACCTTTGTCGAGATCGGCTCGGACCGGCGCGCGGTGCCGTCCCGTTCGAGGACGTGGCCGAGGATGCCGCCGACGTAGTTGCCGCTGATCGTCTGGCCCCACGGGCCGCGGGCGATGGGCTGCGGCACGAAGGTGTGGCCATCGGCGACGAAGAATGCCGACGGCCCGCTGCGGGGAGGCGGTGCATCGGTCGCGCGGTCCTGTGTGGTCATCGCGACCGACGATATCGGGCTAGTTCGGCTAACGATTAGCCAGCCAGCGTGTGAGGTCCCTGTCTGCGGGGTCGACGACGTCGTCGAACTCGTGGTGCTTCTTGATGAACGCTGCCACCAGCGGGCACACCGCGACGATGCGAAGACCGTCGTCGCGGGTGGTTTGCAGCGCTTCGTTGACGAGAATTGTTGCCAGACCGCGGCCCTCGAACTCGTCGGCCACCTCGGTGTGCGGGAAGATCCGTTGGCCGTCGCGATCGGCGTACTCGGTGAAGCCGACCTTCTGTCCGTCGACGGAAATGCTGAAGCGGTCGGATTCCTGGGCGACGGTGGTGGGTGCGCCGGTCTTGTCGGTGGTCATGACGTCTTCTATACCCCGGGATTGGGCCGCGGTCGCAACGTCGCATTTGGCAGCGGCGGGGCAGGCAGGCGTGACACCGCTCCCAGGTAACCCTGCACCGCACCGAAGCGGGCGTCGTGGGCCTGCCACATCTGCCGGTACATCACGATGTCCTCGTGGCTGCGCCCGACGAAGTTCCACCACATCACCAGCTGCTCGGGAAACGGCGGACCGCCGAGCAGCACCACCCGCGCGGGGCCATCGCCGCGGTTGACCACCTCCAGACGGTCGCTTCCGGCGGCTTGGAACGCCAGATCGGCCACCTCGAGCGGCGTACCCGCGACCTCGACGCTGCCCTGGTCGAGCAGCACGCCGTGCTCGAAGACGGGATCGACCTCGAGGGTGACGGTGCCACCCGGATCGAGGTCGAGCTGCGCGCCGAGCAGCGGTGTGAACGTGTGCACGGGGGAGCGGTCGCCTGCAAGCTCGCCGAGGAAGACTCGCATGGTGGCGCCTGCGATGGAGCGCGGCTTCGGCACGAAGTGGGCGAAGTCCCGACCGGTGTCCCGGTCGGCATCCGGTAACGCCACCCACAGCTGCACGCCGTGCAGGACGGTGGTGGCCGCGGTGGAGACCTCGGAGTGGCAGATGCCCGCGCCCCCCGTCATGAGATTCAGCTCGCCGGGCCGCACCATCGCGTGCACACCCGCGCTGTCGCGATGCTCGACCTCACCGCTGAACAGCCAACTGACGGTTTGCAATCCGGTGTGCGGATGCGGCGGCACATCCATACCGGTGCTGCCACGCACGTCGTGCGGACCGTAGTGGTCGGCGAAACACCACGCCCCGATCAGCGACCGCTCGCGCTGGGGCAGCGTGCGCCGCACCTTGATCGCGCGCGGTCCGCCCAGCGGCACCTCGCGTGGGTGCAGCACTCCGGCGAATGGCGAAGCCACACAGGCGACTTCGGTGGGCGCGGTGTCGGTGTTGCTCATCGATTCACCGTAGCGCCGGGTGGTTGCGAGGCAGCCAGTTCGCGAAAGTAGTCGAGTAATGACCGTGGCTCGCGGCCGAGGATCGCCTGGAGCACGAGGCCGTTCCCGCCCGCGAAGCCGTGCTGGTCGTAGTGGGACATCATCCGAGTCAGCCCGTCGCGTTGCGGGCCTTCCGGCAACGCAGAAGCGAATACGTCCAACGGCGTCACTACCGCGGACACTGGCCGGCCGAGCACGTCGCCGGCCATGGCGGCCATCGTCACGCGGTCGACCAGCCCCGGCGCGCAGAGTTCGAACGTGCCGTAACTGAGGCGGTCGCTGGTGAACGCCGTGGCCGCCACCTCGGCGACGTCGCGGTAATCCACCCAGCACACCTTCGCCGTCTCCGAGTATGGCAACGCGAACCGGCCGTGGTCGCGAATCTTCGGCCAAAGGGCGGCCAGGTTCTGCATGAACATCGCCGGCTGCAGCACGGTGAAATCCAAGCCGGAGCCATACAGCGCTTCCTCGACAGGTTGCTTGGCGGCGTGATTCGTCATCGCGGAAATCGATGGGTGAATCACCCCGGAAAACACGAACTTTCGGACGCGTGCGGCCGCGGCGGCATTCACCATCGCGACACCCATCTCGGCCTCGCGTTCGGCGAACGCGGGACCGATGTGGAAGACGCCATCGACGTCATTGAGCGCAGCGGCCAGGCTGGGCGGATCGGTCAGGTCCCCGATAGCGGTCTCCGCGGCGCCGTTCGTGCGTGCCAACCCAGCCCGCTGCTCATCTCGGACAAGCGCACGCACCACGAGACCGCGGTCGACCAGTTCGGGCAGTACCAATCCTGCCCTGGCGCCGGTAGCGCCGACCATCAAGACCCGCACTGTGTCGTTTGTACGCCCGTCAGCTCATCGCGTCATCGCCGAGCGGATCACCTCCAGATCGTGATCGCTGATCTTGAACACGCCGAAGCGGAACTTATATCCCCAGCGTGCCGGGTCTTCGATGAAATCCAGCTGCTCGATCAGCGGGCGTATCGGTGTCTCGGCGCATTCCAGGAAATCAACATTGCGACGCCACGGCTGAAAGTCCGGCGACATCTCAACCTGGTACGGCTCGTCGTCGGCGACCTGTCCGATCGCGGTGAAGGCCTGCAGCGGCTCGCCGTCCGGATAGACAGCCTTCGGTGAGTAGAAGACGATCCAGTCACCCCGGGCCATCTTCTTCAACATGTGCGGCTTGCCGTGGTTGGCCTGTGTGAAGCGGCCCCGCACCCCACGCTCGACGTGGTCACGGCTGACGGTATTTATCCAGTTCGTACTCATGACCGCACGGTATGCCGGATCGCCGACAGATCGGCGACGGTCGCGGACGGCCTGTGGATAACATCGGTCGCCATGACCGACGACGGCTCCATGGCCGAAGACGTCCGCGCCGACCACGCCGAATTGTTGAGGCGCCGCGCGCTCACCGA
>JBKOYU010000748.1:0-5170 GCA_046725575.1 Actinomycetota bacterium
ACACCGTACGGCGCGGTCGACAGTCGGTACTCGTACCGCCGGCGCAGCGCAGAGAACCTCGCGTCGAAACCCGCTGCGGCGCGGTCGATGTCGAGGACACGCACGTCGACAGGCAGGAACCGTCCGAGGCGCCGAACCAGCGGCAGAAACTCGCCGTCCCTCGCCCGCGTCGAACGCGGGTAGGCGTGCGGCAGCGCATCGGTGGGAACGTCGACGTGGGCCACCTGACCCGTCGCATGCACACCGGCATCGGTGCGGCCCGCCGCCCGCAGTTGCACCGGCACTCGGAACACCGTCGACAATGCGTCGTCGAGAACGCCCGCCACGGTGCGCTGGCCGGCCTGCACGGCCCAACCCGCGAACTCGGTTCCGTCGTAAGCGATATCGAGCCGAAGACGAACAAACCCGCCACCGGAATCGATGGCGGGCTCATCCGTCATGTCTCGACTCCCGCTCGCTCCGGTCCTCGCTCGTACCTCGCTGCGATCCTCACTCGCGGTCGCCTTCGGGAAGTCATGCCTCGACTCACGCTCGCTCCGGTCCTAGCTCGTACCTCGCTGCGATCATCACTCGCGGTCGCCTTCGGGAAGTCATGACGCGAGTATCCGGGTCGCGGTGACGAAGCGGGGCCGGCCGGTCAGGTCGTGTCGGGCGGTGACATCTGTGAATCGCCCTGTGCGGGTGAACGCTTCGAGGGTGCGCGCCGACGTGGTGTCGTCGTGCTCCACCGCACAGCGGCCGCCGTCGCGCAACAGGCGTGCGGCCACCCCGACAATGCCGTTGATAACCGCCATGCCGTCCGGGCCGCCGAACAGCGCGTGCGGCGGATCATGTTCGGCCACTTCGGGTTCCAGGTCTGCGCCGTCGGGAATATACGGCGGGTTGGCCACGACCAGGTCGACCTGGCCGTCGAGTTCTGCGAGCAACCCCGGCGCGGTGACGTCGGCTTGGATCAGTTCGACGGGCGCTCCGGAAGTGTTGCGTCGGGCGTAGCCGAGCGCGTCGTCGGAGTCGTCGACGGCGATGACGCGGGCGTCGGGCCATCTCTTGGACAGCGCCAGCGCCAGCGCACCGGAACCAGTACACAGGTCGACGATGAGTGGGTGTGGCGAGAGCGGTTGCGCGACAGCCCATTCCAGCAGTGCCTCAGTCTCCGGCCGTGGGATGAAGACACCGGGCCCGACGTGCACGATCACCGGACCGAATGCCGCGGTGCCGGTGAGGTGTTGCAGCGGCACCCGCTTGGCGCGCTGGGCGACGAGCTCGTCGTAGCGTTCGCAGAACTCAGGCCCGGTGTCGGTGAAGGCCAGACGACCGCGGTCGATGGCCGCTGCGTGCGCCGCGAGCAGTTCGGCGTCGGTGCGCGGTGAACCGACTCCCGCCTCGGCCAGCGCCTGCTCGGCGGCGTCGATCAGGTGGCGGAGCCTGGTCATGCCTGCTGGAGCCTCGCCTGCTTGTCGGCGGCGGCCAGCGCGTCGAAGAGCGCGTCGAGGTCGCCGTCGAGGACCTGATCGAGGTTGTGCGCCTTGAAGTTGATCCGGTGATCGGCGATCCGGTTCTCCGGGAAGTTGTAGGTGCGGATGCGCTCGCTGCGGTCGACCGTGCGGATCTGGCTGGCCCGGTCGGCGGAGGCGTCTGCCTGCGCCTGCTCTTCGGCCAGTGCTTGAAGTCGCGCGGCGAGCACCTGCAGGGCGCGGGCCTTGTTCTGCAGCTGCGAGCGTTCGTTCTGGCAGGTGACGACGATGCCGGTGGGCAGGTGGGTGATGCGCACCGCGGAGTCGGTGGTGTTGACGCCCTGGCCGCCCTTGCCCGACGACCGGTAGACGTCGATGCGCAGATCGGACTCGTCGATCTGGACTTCCTCGACCTCTTCGGGTTCGGGATAGACGAGCACGCCCGCGGCAGACGTGTGCACGCGGCCCTGCGACTCGGTGACCGGAACCCGTTGCACGCGGTGCACGCCGCCTTCGAACTTCAGCCGCGACCAGACGCCGTCGGCGGAGTCGCCCTTGCTTCTGATGGACAGCGTCGCGTCTTTATAGCCGCCGAGGTCCGATGTGGTCTCGCCGAGCATGGTGACGGTCCAGCCATGCCGCTCGGCGTAGCGGATGTACATCCGGGCCAGATCGGCGGCGAACAGCGCGGACTCCTCGCCGCCCTCCCCCGACTTCACCTCGAGCACGATGTTGTCGGCGTCATGTGGGTCACGCGGTGCCAGCAGGTCGGTCAGCTGGGTGTCCAGCTCTTCGACCGTGGACTCGAGCCCGGGGATCTCTTCGGCGAACGATTCGTCGTCGGCGGCGAGTTCTTTGGCGGCTTCGAGGTCGCCGCGGGCGGCTTCCAGCTTGCGGTAGGTCGCAACGATCGGCGAGATCTGCGCGAACCGCCGGCCCACCTTGCGGGCCGCCGCCGGGTCGGCGTGCAGGTTCGGGTCGGACAGCTGCCGCTCGAGGTCGGCATGCTCGGTCAACAACGCCCCAATCGCCGGCGCGGTGTCCGTCATGTCGCCCTCCTTCCCCGAAATCTTCCCTGAAACGCAAACCGACGCCCGGCCTGGCGCTCGCGCGTCAGATCGGGCGTCGGGAAGCCAGCTATTTATCGGCCGCAGCAGCCTTATTTTGTCCCGTCGTCCCCCTACCCTCCGGGTGGGAGGTGCCCTCAGCGCTCGCCCCGGCCCGCTTGCCGTAGCGCTTCTCGAACCGGGCCACACGGCCGCCGCTGTCGAGGATCTTCTGCTTGCCGGTGTAGAACGGATGGCACTGCGAGCAGACCTCGACATGGATCTGTCCGCTCTTCTTGGTGCTGCGCGTGGTGAACGTAGCGCCGCAGCCGCAGTGCACCGTCGTCTCGACGTAGTCAGGGTGAATACCCGTTTTCATGGATTCCTCTTCAGTCGTGGGCCCCGGGTCGCCCCTCCGGGATTCGGAGGTATCGGCGTGAACCGGAACCGAGGGGTCGGCGGTCCATTATGCCAGGTCAACCGCCAGCTTCATAAACGTGCGGGCAGGGGCCGATATTCCATTGCTGCCGATTGCCGCCACTAGCGGCGCGGGCCGTGGCCGTGATCGTCCGACTGTGACGGTGATCCGGGAAGTCCCGACGGCGAGCTGGGCGATTGGCCCCCATCTCCACGTGGTCGCTGGTTCGGGAACAGCTGACGCGGCGTGGGTTCGACACTGATCGGCGCCCGGGTGGTCGGCCTTTCGTGCACATCGGGCTCACCGCCCGCGGTGGACGGCTCCGGTTCAGGAGGTTGCGGCTCAACGATCGCCGTCATATCTGGTGGTTCATCGACGAGGTCGGTTTCAGTGGGCGGTACGACAAGCACGGGCGCCTGCGGTTCCGTCGTGGCAACTCGCAGCGGATCTGCTGGCGGGTCGTGTTGTCCGGAGGTCTCGGGCTGGTGCAGCAGCACTAGGACGGTCGCAGCCGCGGCTGCGGTCACTGCGAGCACGATCGCGGCCAGGACGAATCTGTTGGGCGCGGCCTTCGACCGGCGGCGTTCGGCGTCGGACTGGACGGCTGACGGGTCGGCGTCATCGGTAATCTCGTCTGCCCCGACATCATTCAACGGCTCGAACAAATAGTCGAACCGACGAGTGGGGTTCGGCCCCAGCATGGGGCGATGGTACAAGCACTAATTGACGCATGCGCCCGGACGTCCGGCCCGCCTCCGCAAGTGAACAGATCCCGGAATCTGTCTACCATGGCACAATGCTCTGGTGACGAGCGGTACCGCCACCAAGAACGTGCGTGATCGGCTGATTGACGCCGCGGAAGTCTGTCTGCGCGCCAAAGGAATTCGGTCGACGACGGTGTCCGAGGTGGCCGAGGTCGCTGGGGTGTCACGAGGCTGGCTGTACCGGCATTTCCCCGACAAGGTGTCACTGCTGGGCGCGGCGATCGTCCGCCTCAACGACGCGTACTGGTCCGAGGCGCACGCGATGCTCGAGCAGGTCGAGGGCCTGGACCGCCAGATGGCGTTGGGCATCAGTCACGCTCGCACCGCCTACGACGATCCCGGCGCGCTGCTGATGAAGCTTCGAATGGATGAGCCCGAGGAATTCGCAGCGTGCGCAGGCGCGGGTGTCCAGGGGCTGGTCCCCGATCTGGCCGACTTCTGGTCGCGCTACCTGGTCGCTGCGCGCGACCGCGGCGAAATCCACCAGGACACTGACATCGCCGAAGCGTCGGAATGGGTGGCGCGCGTAGTGCTTTCGCTCGCCACCGTTCCCGGCAACACGCTTGAACCCCGTGACGCCGACGCGGTCGCGACGTATGTGCGGCGCTACGTCATGCCCGGCCTACGGGCCGACCCCGCTTGGGCCCCCGCGTCTGGGCCCACGCGCCAGCAGGGGACTGGGGATTAGTCGGCGTCCATCGAGCCCGGTGCCGTCTTGGAGACCTGCACCAGGAACTCGTAATTGGTCTTTGTCTTGCGCAGCTGGCTCATCAGCAGGTCGATAGCCTGATGCGGGTCAAGGCCCGACAGCACACGACGCAGCTTGTGCACGACCGCGAACTCGTCGGGCGAGAGCAGCAGCTCATCTTTACGGGTGCCGGACGGGTTGACGTCGACGGCCGGGAAGACCCTCCGCTCGGAGATCTTGCGGTCCAGCTTGAGCTCGGCGTTACCCGTGCCCTTGAACTCCTCGAAGATCACCGTGTCGCCGGTCGAACCGGTCTCCACCATCGCGGTCGCGATGATCGTCAGCGAGCCGCCCTCTTCGATGTTGCGCGCCGCGCCGAGGAACCGCTTGGGCGGATACAGCGCGGTCGAGTCGACACCACCGGACAGGATGCGGCCGGACGCGGGCGACGCGTTGTTGTAAGCGCGGCCCAGTCGGGTGATCGAGTCGAGCAGCACGACGACGTCCTTGCCCTGCTCGACCAGGCGCTTCGCCCGCTCGATCGCCAGCTCCGCGGCCTGGGTGTGGTCCGACGGCGGACGGTCGAAGGTGGAGGCGATGACCTCACCCTTCACCGAGCGCTGCATGTCGGTGACCTCTTCCGGTCGCTCGTCGACGAGCACCACCATGAGGTGGCATTCCGGGTTGTTCTTGGTGATCGCGTTGGCGATGTCCTGAAGGATCGTGGTCTTACCGGCCTTCGGCGGCGACACGATCAGCGCACGCTGCCCCTTGCCGACCGGCATGATCAGGTCGATCAC